>JAPLDN010000090.1 GCA_026391755.1 Bacteroidota bacterium | reverse complement strand
CCATGCGCCTTGTAAAGCAATGGGAGTCCGATCCGGGTCTTGAACAGCCGAAGTCGAACCATGTTTCGGTTGAGTGGTTTGATTCGGTGCTGAGTGCCGCCCTTAAGGACATCAATGAACAATTCAATAAATACAGGTTGTCGGAGGCCCTGAGAGATGTATACAAGCTGGTTTGGGATGATTTTTGTGCCTGGTACCTTGAGATGATCAAGCCGGCATACCAGCAGCCCATCGACAGTAAGACTTACGAAGCCACCCTGGGATTTTTTGAAAAGCTGATCAGGCTTATGCATCCGTTTATGCCCTTCCTTACCGAAGAGATCTATCATGTTCTGCATAATTCGGGGGAGGAATCAATTATGCAGGCAAGCCTTCCCCAGCCGGGCTTTATCGACGAAGGACTGATAGCTGAATTCGAATTTGTAAGGCAGCTTGTCATGTCGGTCAGGGGGGTAAGATCCGAGAAAAACATCCCACCGAAAGAACAAATCCCGGTTTTTATCCGCAGTGAAAAAAGTACAGGAAAAACTGCACATTTTGATGATGTTATTATCAAGTTGTGCAACCTGAGCGAACTGCAGTATTCGCCCGATCAGCCGGCCGACTCGGTTTCATTCATCGTGGGGACCACAGAGTGTTTTATTCCCCTGGTTCAGAATATTAATGTGGAGGATGAAATTAAAAAGCTCGAAGAAGAGCTAAGTTACCAGCAGGGTTTTCTGGTGACGGTCATGAAGAAGCTCGACAATGCCGGTTTTGTGAATAATGCCCCGGCGAAGGTCGTGGATGCTGAAAAGAAGAAACAAGCTGATACCGAAGCCAGGATATCGGTGCTTAGTGAACAGCTGATCTCTCTCAGGAAATAACAGCTTCGGGATTTTTTAGAGCACTGACAATCGGGGTGCTCCTGCCGGGAATTGCATCATGAACGAGTTCAGCTATATCCCTCACTTCGGTTTTGGATAGTTTTGAGAAAGTCTTTTTGCAGAGGGGGCAGGCTGTTACGAGGATATCGGGATCATTAGCAAGAAGTGACTGCAGCGCATCCGATGTAACTTCATTTTTCGTAAGCATGGATGTACTCATCAGTGCCAGGCTCCCGCCGCAACATAAGGCATCTGCACGATCTTTTTCTGAAGTTACAAGGTCGGATATCTTACCCAGCAGTTCCCTCGGGGCTTCATAAATATTGCCCCCTCTTCCCAGGTCGCAGGGATCATGGTAAACTACTCTCCGGTGCTGGCTCTGCAAAGCGATTTTACCCTCTTTTACAAGTTCAAGGAGATATTGGGAATGGTGCTGTATCCTTATAGGAAGGTTATATTCCTCCCTGAAAATCTTATAGCAGATAGGGCAGGAGGTAACAAGCAGTTTGGCCCTGGTTTGCCGGATCAGGGTTTTATTGAATTCAATCAGTTCATTGGCTTGTTTATCCTTGCCGGCAAGCATTAAAGGCCTGCCGCAGCAGATGCTTCCGTTGCGGTCAAGGAAGAGGTAATTTATACCTGCCTCTTTAAATATCCCTTCCATGGCAATTGGGATGGAAGGAGTGAGATGCGACATGCAACCGGCAAAATAAACTACATCGGCAAAGCCGGGATGTGAGTTAGTGATATAGGAAAAGTCCGACACCTGGCCTGAGCCGATCTCCCTGCGTTTTATGAGCCTTAAGGAATCTATTTTAATGCCTACAGGGCAGGCTTCCTGGCAACGTCCGCAGAGCATGCAGGTTTGGGCGATATGATCGGGGATATACTGTTCTCTTTGGGAGCGGATAAGGTAAACTGCCTGAATGGTATTGATACCAGCGGCAAAGTTAAGCTGGCAGGCATCGATGCATACCCCGCAGCGGGAGCAGGAGCGCACTTCCAGGTCGGAGAAGCTTGATCCCCATTTTTTAGGTTGTATGCCGCAATTCCTGAAGATGATAAGGAGCAGCTCGGAGGGGATATGCATATACCTTGAATAGGGCATCATGATAAAGAAAAGTCCAAGAACGAGCGAGTAAGTCCACCAGAAAAAATAGGCGATAAGTTCGGCCGGCCCTGGTGTTATCATGATGAGCAAGTTGCCCAGGTTCTGGGTGAGAAATCCTCCTCCTCCATGGAAGTACCCTGCAGTGTAACTTTCGGCCAGGAGCCGCATGGGAAAGATCAGCCACAGGCACGTCAGGGCAACCCTGTCGAAAAAGTTGTGCCTGGTGGTTTGCTTCATCCCAAACCATTTCGATTGCTTCCTTTTAATCCAGGCAAGAACAAGCCCGCTCAAAACAAACAGCAGCAGGAAGTCCATGATAAAACGGAAGAAGGCTGGAACCGTGAAGATCTCAAAAAACAGGACAAGGCGGTCGTGAATGAAGAATTTCAGGAAAATGGGATAGTATGGGGCATTGATATATGCCCCGTGATAGACCCTCGATTCAAGGTTTCCCATGACAATAAGCAGGAACCATCCGAAGGCAAAGCTCATATGCATATATCCCAACAGAGGATTCCGTTTCCAGAGCTTGCGGTGAATCAGTCCCTCGAGAAATATTTCTTTCAGGGAGGCCAGCACTTTTAAAGGGGTGCGGATCCCGGCTGAAAGTTTCACTTTATCAACTGCAGGCAATGCCCTGATCCACCTGTAATAATGCATGACAATGCTGTAGACTATATAAATCAGTCCAAGGCTGAATGGAAGAACGAATAGGTTGAATTTTATCATCCCAGTATTTCAATAGCCCGGTTCATAGCCAGGATCAGGTTTCTAAGGTTCACTCCCCGCGGGCATACCAGCTGGCATTTTCCGCAGAACATGCATTTTTTTAATTCGGCTTTGATCGATTCGGGGTCCCCCCTGCGGATAACGGTATGGAGCTTACGTATATTGAAATTCGTAAACCCTGCGGCAGAGCATGTTGCAGTACAGCTGCCGCAGCCTATGCACAGATCCATTGATGGCTCCAGTGATTTCACCAGCTTCAGGTAACGGAAGTCCCCGTGGTCGTAATCAAGCTGCCTGTCCCTGGTAAGGGTATACCCGAAATCAATCATGTGTAACTGCAATTGAGCTTAAATAACAGGCAATCTGAGCGGCAGCAGCCCGGGCATCGGCAACAGATTCGCTCACCGAGACCGGGCCTTTAAGCGCCCCGGCAAGGAATACACCCTCTTTTTGAAATTCCCCGGGTCCCTCCCGAAGGAACGAAACCGCTAAGAAGAACAAGGAGGTCAACGGTCATTTTTAGCGGCTTGCCGGTCAGAGTGTCTTCAGTTTTCAAAATTATTGAACCGTCAGGGTTCTCGGAACATTCCGAGAGACGTCCGCGGATAAAGCTGACCCCCCATTTCTGCTGGGCTTCGTAATAAAGTTCTTCAAAATGACGATCGAACATCCGCAGGTCCATATAAAAATTGAAAACCTCCGATGAAGGAAACATTTCCTTAAGTTCGATGGCCTGTTTTACACCGGTCACACAGCATACTTTTGAGCAATAAAGGTTCCCTACCTTTTCGTCCCTGGAACCGACGCAATGAATGAATCCTATGCGGCCCGGGGTTTTACCTTCGGATGTTAAGACTTTCCTGCCCGATTTGAACTTTTCTTCAAGGTCGGCGGATGTGATCACGTTGTTTAACCTTGTTCAATCCTTCCATTGCAAAGTCAAGGACTTCGGAAGCTTTTTTACGGTCGGGGAATAACCGGTCCCAGCGGGCCAGGTGCCCCCCTGTTTCATTTTCTTTCTCCAGCAATGTGACATCCAAACCTTGTTGGGCAAGCATGCCGGCGGCTGTCAGACCTGAAATGCCGCCTCCGATAACAATTACGGTGTTGTCCATTTTAATAAAATTTCAGGAAAGAAGGTGATTTGGGTTTCCCTATGAAATTACCGTCTTTATCCAGAAATTTCTTTTCGGGATCATAGGGAATTCCCATTTTATCAAGCAGGGGTTCAACAGGCACCTGGTGAACCTGAAGACCCAGGTCCCAGGGGTCATAACCAAGGATAAGCCCTGCGAGTTCCTCGTAAGTTATGACAGGGATTCCCTGTCCGTTCTCCCCATAAGTGGTTCCTTCCATTTCAGAGATTGCATACTGCCAGCGGTCAAGGAACATAGGGCAGCCCGGGCAATTGGTAAGGATGAGTTCCGGTTTATAGGGCTTCATTGAATCGAATTTCTTTTTTGATGCGGAAATGGAATAGCCCCTGTTTGCTTTTACAAGGTATTGCCTGAACCCGAAACCACAGCAATGCCGGCGTTCAGGATAATCAATGACTTCTCCGCCCCATTCTTCAATCATCCCTACAAGCACGTAGGGGTATTCGGCGCCACCCACGCCCTTGTTTGGGAACATCCTTGAATAATGGCAGCCTATATGTTCAACTACACGTATGGGGTTGCCTGTATCCTGATTGACAAGGCGGTACTTGCCTTCACCGGCTATTTCCTTTCTGAGTTTAAAAGTGACATCGCTGGCATGGGAAAGGTTTTTAGGTTTGAGAAATTCACGGCCTGTGGCGTTTCTAAGGTGAACCCTGGTTTGTTCTTCGACCTTGGGGAAATGCTCCCAGGTTTCCAGTACTTCGCTGTAAAGCCCGAAACTGGTGATGCATGAAGTGACGAAATTCTCATAACCTGCTTCGGTCATGAGTGCAAACTGCCGGGCCACCATGGTCATGGCTGTTTCA
>JAPLDN010000085.1 GCA_026391755.1 Bacteroidota bacterium | reverse complement strand
AGGGTCTATGACGCCGCAGTTACGTAATGCTATTCTGATTTGCTTGGCCATATGTTTCTGGGTTCTGGGTACTGGTTACTGGTGCCTGGTACCTTGTGCCTTTTATGCTATTTCGTAATTAATTGGTATCACTCCTTCAATCTCTTCACCCTTGCGGATAAAACGCTCGATGATCTCGTCGGCTTTCTTCAGATTTACAAAGCCAAATATCACTGGCTTTGCACCCGGCATGGTGATCTCAATTGTGGGTTCCGCGTAACAAAATCCCATACAGCCAACCTGGCTTACCTTCGCTGGTATGTTCCTTTTGCTCAATTCTTCCTTCATGTAATCGTAAACGGGCCTCGATCCGGAAGCTATACCGCATGTAGCCATGGTAACCTTAACCTGGATGGTGCTCAGAGGATTGTCCCTTTGTGACAAAGCTGCATTTTTTGCCTTTAGCTTCTCACGAAGTTCTGTTAAAGACTTGGTTGATTCCAGTTTTGTCATATCTATAAATTTGAAAATTAGATATTTAGTTATTTGATCCGGGCAAAATTGACCTGGTTATTTTAAAGTTTCAGACAGCAAAATTAGAGTCTTTAAAACTATTGTGCAAGCTTTTCATGTTATTTTTTTCACATTGTTAATAAATTCACAGAAAAGTTCATGCAAATACCTCGAAAGACAAGTATGGAAATCTGACAAATGTATGATTTACCTGGCCGGTGAAACGATCAGCCTGAACCCGTTGCCATGAATGTTCATGATCTCTATACCTGTATCGGCTCTCAGGTATTTCCGAAGCTTGGCAATAAATACATCCATGCTGCGGCCATTGAAGTAATTGTCGGCACCCCATATGGTTTCAAGAGCCTCCTTACGAATTAAAATCCCGTCCTTTGAGGTACATAGCATGCGAAGTAACTTTGCTTCCTTGGGAGAGAGCTGCTGTGTTGCCCCGTCTATGGTAAGGGTCCTAAGCGTATAATGGAACAGGAATTTCCCCACCCTGAACTCAGTGATCTCTGTTTCAGGATCGGAAGAGGATTTCCGCTTCAGGATCGCAGCAATTTTATATAGTAAAACCTCGGAATCGAAAGGCTTGGTAATGTAATCGTCGGCTCCTGTTTTAAATCCTTCGAGCATATCGCTTTTCAATGATTTAGCTGTCAGGAAAATAAAGGGAACCCGGGAATTTACTTTCTTTATCTCTCTTGCCAGTGTAAATCCATCCATTTCGGGCATCATCACATCCAGTATGCAGATATCAAACTGATTCACTTTAAATGCCGACAGCCCCTGCTTCCCATCAACTTTCAGGACTACCTGGTAATCGTTCATCTCAAGATATGACTTCATTATGGATCCGAAATTCGGGTCGTCTTCAACAAGTAATATTTTCTTTGTTTCCATAATTTTTTTATTTAGATATCCAGATATCCAGATATCCAGTTATCCAGTTATCCAGCTATCGGCACGCAGCGCCTAATCCTGCATCTTCAAACCTTCCCATCATAAACAACTTTTTCGCCCTGCCAGGGAACAGATGCCAGGCTGATCTCAAAGCGGCTGCCTTTACCTACTTCCGACTTCAAACTGATATCTCCATGATGAGCAAGAACTATAGCCTTTACATAGCTTAATCCCAGTCCAAACCCTTTTATATTATGAATATTCCCCGAGGTGACCCTGAAGAATTTATCAAAGACCTTTCTCTGGGTTTCAATGCTCATGCCTTCACCATGATCTTCGACACCAAAATAGAACTTCTCGCCCCTGTTGAAAGTGAAAACACTGATCTCAGGTTTTGACCCTGAGTATTTATTGGCATTGTCGAGGAGATTCAAAAGGATCTGCAAACGGTAATGGTCAACCACTTTCCAGATCATGCTGTGCATATCGGTGAGTGCCGGTTTTAGTTTAAAATCACGGCTGTCGAGCAGGGCCATCTGGAGTACCTGTTCCACCCTGGTGTTCATGCGGTTGTTCTCTTCTTTAATGATCCTTGTGAAGCCACGGATCTTGTCGGGCTCCTGTATTACCTTTGAATTCACGATGGAATCTGCGGCAATCGAGATTGTTGCAATAGGTGTTTTAAACTCATGGGTCATGTTGTTAATGAAATCAGTTTTGATATCTGATATCTTTTTCTGCCGTATCATGACCACAATGCTGGCGCCTGACGATAAAACAATAATCAGGGTAAAAATGATCGAACTGATCATTAATAATGACAATGAACTCAGGATTTGCCCCTTCTGGCTGGGGAAAAACAGTAACAGCTGATTTGGTTTAGTAATGAGATCGTTGGGGAAGAGTGTAACCTTATGCTCAGTGTTCAAATTATCCTGCCCGAAATTTAACGATTTCACAGGAAAATGATTTGAATCACTGGAAGGTGAGTAAACGGCAAATTCAAAAGGTATCCTGATTTCCTTATCCGAAAGCGCCTTCCTGATGATTTGTTCAAGCGTGTCTTTCGGCACCCGCTCAGCAATCGGCTTTGGTTTGGTTGCCGATTCAACGGTCAGTTTCTGAAGTATGTCCTTTAGTTTCCTGGTTTTTTCGGTAAGCCTGTTAACCCGGTCCATAACCTCAGGGGAGGCTGAACCCGGAGGGGGAGGAGGAAACTGGTGCATCACATAGCCATTGATATTCGATTGTCCGCGCCCTGAATTGTAAAAATGTATGGTCCGGGGCGTTCCAGGCGCATTGACACTCATATCAGGTTCCGCATTCCATTCCTCTTCTATCCTGTATTCAATCTGAGGATACTGCATGTCATTTGCCTGTAGCTGCATAACAGAATCAATCTCCCTCAGTTCCCTGTCATTCCACTCAAACTTCATTTCGGTGAAAAGCGGGTTTACGTTGACAGTGACCTGGTGGAACTGTTTCATGATACTGTCAATTGCTTTCTTTTCCTTTTTAATGTTCCTGGCATACACTTTTTGGTGTATGGCAGGTTTCCCGGGAGAAAGGGACTCGGCCATCTTTTCCTCAGGGTATTCTTTTAAAATCGCATTTATACTGTCGTTAATACTTGTCCTGACAAGAAGGTGCACGCTCTCTTTAGTCTCCAGTTTGCTCACAACAACACCCATTGCATCGTTTACACTTCGGTTGAACTGGGCTTCCTTTACCTGAATGGCATTGCTGATCCAGAAAAGCTGAACAACAATGATCCCGAGGAGCGAGAGACAAATCAGGACAATAAGGGTATAAAGCATCCGCTTATTCATGGTACAAAAATATATAAAGAAATCATGATATATCTTCAGATTAACGTTTCGTTAACCAAGTTTAACTCTTCATTAACATTTGAAGCCATATTCAGGGAGTATTTTTGTAAGGTCAAACCAAAACTTAAAACAATGAACAATTACCACCGTCCTGCTGCTATCCTTTTTGGAGTTTCAGCATTACTGATTACCTGCTTTGTTGCTTCTCCTGCCAGGGCACAGGATAAAAAGGAGCAGAAAGTGACAACCATTGTTACAACTACTCCCTCAAAGGATAACAAGGAGCAGAAGATAACGGTAGTAGCAAAATCCGATTCCAGGAATAAGGACGGAAAGGTCCATGTTCGCATAATAAAGGAGGAAAACGGGAAGAAGACAGAGATCGATACTGTCATCTCATCAAAAGGAGCCATGGAGGGCAAAGAACTGGAAGCTCTGATGGAGGACGTTAATTCCAAAATGAAAGATGCGGAAGAACAGATGAAAGAACTTGAATTAACGATTGGCTCAGAGGATGATTCTGCAATGACCGATTCCAGCGGGCATCATAAGTACATGTTCAAACTTCACGGAGGAAAGTGCTGCCCTAAGATCTGTATAAAGGATTTTCCCCGGGATTTTAATTACAATTTCGAAATGCCTGATATGCCGGAGCCTCCCGATTTTTCCGAAGAATTTGATCAGGGTTCCTTCAACAGGTTTGCTCCCGGCCCCCGGGTATTTTCAATGCAGAAACGAGGTGAATCACTCTCTGATGTGCTTGGCGACATTCCAATGAGCAGGGTGAAATCGTATAAAGTAATCGACAAGAAAGGCGGGAAGCGCATTATTATCGACCTTGAGGATGGTCCGTATTTCGAAAGTGGTGCCAACGTGATTTATTTCAACGGGCCCGGTCATTCAATGCATCATTCAGGAGGCATGAAACATCAGAAAGATTTGAAAGTCATTATTAAAACAGATGACAATCAAGGCAATGACGGACAGCCCGAAAATCCTCCTCCTCCTGCAGAACCTAAGAAAACACAAACCGGTTCACCAAAAATCTAATTCCAGTCCGTTCTTTTCATACCGTTAGTGATGTGTGCAAGGCTGCCTTATGGGATTTGGCAGCTTTATATAAAAAGAGGGCGCTTTTTCGGCGCCCTCTTTTTTTGAGTTAACTAGTACCTCTTTCGGGGAGTGTAGTGAGTATGTAAAAGTTCATGGGATTTATGGCCGAGGGGTTGACCGAGGAATTCTTTGTAGATCTGTTGTACTTCAGGGTTCTCA
>JAPLDN010000250.1 GCA_026391755.1 Bacteroidota bacterium | reverse complement strand
GCATTCACCGAATCATAATCAACAATAGTATCCGATAAATATTCGGGGATGCAGCCTCCTGAAGGTCCCCCGAGCTGAACGGCCTTGAAGCGCTTGTTATTCTTAATCCCACCCCCAAGTTTAAAAATGACATCCTTAATTGTCATGCCCATGGGGACCTCCACCAGTCCCGAACGTTTGATCTTGCCTGCAAGTGCAAATACCTTGGTGCCTTTGCTTTTTTCGGTACCGTACTTTGCATAGGCCGCCGCACCGTTTAGAATGATCCAGGGAACGTTGGCATAGGTCTCAACATTATTGATATTCGTGGGTTTTTTCCACAGGCCTGAAGCGGCGGGGAAAGGAGGTCGTTTGCGTGGCATGCCGCGCTCTCCTTCAATAGATGCGATAAGAGCTGTTTCTTCTCCGCAAACGAAAGCGCCTGCGCCTTCTTTGATATAAATGTCGAAATCCCATCCCTTTATCCCGAAAATGTCTTTTCCGAGATATCCTCTCTCATGCGCCTGTTTTAACGCGATATTCAGCCTCTTGATAGCCAGGGGGTATTCGGCCCTGCAATAAATGACTCCGCCTGTTGCTTCAATTGCATAGGCTGCAATTATCATACCCTCCAGGATGGAGTGCGGGTCGCCCTCCAGGACCGAGCGGTCCATGAATGCCCCGGGGTCTCCCTCATCCGCATTACAGATAACATATTTTTGTTCAGATTTGTTGGCATTGGCAAATTTCCACTTCATGCCGGTTGGAAAACCACCACCACCCCGACCGCGGAGCCCCGAATCGAGAATGGTTTTAATCACCTCTTCACGCGACATCTTGTTCATGACGATGGTCTTCATGGCGGTGTACCCATTTCTTTCTTCGTACTCACTTATTGATTCAGGATCCATGTACCCGCAGTTACGGAGCACTATCTTAACCTGGGCCTGAATGAAATCATTCTCGGCAGCCTCAAACAAATCAGTATAGACGATGTAATCCCTGATCGGGTCATGCTGGTTTATATGTTTTTCTATCACTTCAACCGCCCGGTCTTCATTAACATCACCATATATATAGGTGCCTGTTTCGTCGGTGATCTCAACGAGCGGCTCGCGGTAACACATTCCTATACAGGAGGTCTTCTGAAGTTCAAACGGAAGGTTCTCCTGCTCTTTCAGGGCTTTTATCTTCTCATAGGTCTTGTTGGCTCCCGCTGCGATCCCGCAGCTGCCTAGTCCGACGGTTACTGTAGTGTTCATAAGTTGGTAGTTGGTTAATTACAAAAGTGATGAGTGATGAGTGCTGAGTGATGAGTGACGAGTGATCCTATTTACTCATGGCTCATCACTCATGGCTCATGGCTTAATTATTTTCAGCCAGTTTAATATTCTTTATGATCTTCACCGCCTCATTGCCGGTTAATTTGCCGTAAGTCTGATCTGCAACCATCATCACCGGGGCCAGTGAGCAGCAACCCAGACAGGCAACAGATTCGAGCGTATAAAAGCGGTCTTCGGTAGTCTCGCCGTCTTTTATCCTGAGCGATTCTTCCAGGGCTTCTGAGATCTCCTTGGCATTCTGAACATGGCAGGCGGTTCCATGGCATACTTTAATGATATGCTTTCCGACCGGGTGCAAACGGAACTGGGAATAAAAGGTGGCAACACCGAACATGTCGCTGAGGGGTATCCCGCATTCGGTGCTTATCTTCACAAAAACCTCTTTGGGAATATACCCGTAAAGATCCTGGGCTCCCTGAAGAAGGGGGATAAGGTTTCCTTTTTTTGCCTTGTTTTTCTCAATCAAAGGCTCGATGAGCCTGAGATCGGTCTCTTCAGCTGTATTCTCTGTTTTCTTTTGATTCAATCGGGTTATTCGCATATCGGTAGATTTGAGTCTAATTATTTATCGCGTTTCCAGGTAATCACCGAAATCCTTTGCTTGCCGTCCATACGGATGGTTAAAGGCTGTTCGAAGTGGACTATGGTGAAATATTGCGTTTTCCTGATATTTTTCTGCTGTTTCAGGATCTCATAGCGGATGTAACTGTCAGACATCTCAG
>JAPLDN010000252.1 GCA_026391755.1 Bacteroidota bacterium | reverse complement strand
AGGTTTACTTTTGACGGAGGCGGCAGGATCCAGGACTTAACAACAGGATTTTTATTAAATACCATTTGCCCCAGGTATGAAATGGGGTTCACATCGGCGAGGGTGTCAATTTTCATCATTCCGGGGACCATGCCCTTGTATGTATATTCGAAAATCAGCATTGAATCGGCTGAAACAGGAAGTGGTCTGAAGAAACCGCTGGTGGCATTGGTAAGGATCTGGGCTTTCCGGGTTCCGATGTTTATCCTGTATACATTGGAAACGCCTGTATAATATGAGGTGCCGTAAAGATATTTGCCGTCGGGGGAGAAAACAAAATTCATCGCCGGGTTATCTTCAAATTCATAAATCTCTTTGTATTCCTTTTTGCCTTGCAGAAGATCAGGGATGGAAAACAGGATGATCTTTTGCCTGCCGCGTACATCAGAGAGGGTGCCGGCGATAGTGAGACCGTCGGGGGAAATGGCAAGGTCGCAGAGGTCTTTCCCGAAAGGCAGTGAATATAATTCTTCCCATTTTTTATAGGGTGGGAGAAATCTTACAAGCATGGTCCTGCCGCTCATTGTCTGAACACCATAAAGGGAATGGTCATGGGGGTTGAAGGCAAAATTCCCCGTCCGGTCATATTTTATCAGGTCTGTTATATGGCCTGTGGTGACGTTGATTGACCTGAGCCCTCTCCAGTCATTATTGTGGGTCGAGACAAACAGGGTTTTTGAAGAGTCATCGTATGCCATGGCTGTAACGTAATATAATGACGGGCTTGGCACCGGGGCAATCTTTTTTTCTTCACCTGTCCTGATATCGAAACTTGAAATATGGGCGAGCTTTCCGGGATAGTTCACGGCAACAAACATGCGGGCCGACTTAGGATCTACAAATTGTGCCGAGACGGAGCCCAGGGGTTTGTTCCCGATACGCCTGTACCTGCTTAAAGGGTATTTGGATATTGTTGCAATATTGGTTTTCTGGAATGCATGCTCCCAGCTTATCCACTGATTCCAGGCATCCTGTATTTTCATGCCATAAACCTGGCGGAACTGGTTGGCATAGAAACGCCGGCTCGTATCGGTACGGGAATAAAATTCCTTTAATTTGTCAACGCCATAGGTGTAAGCCAGGTAACTGTCGAAGCGGGTTCCGTAAAGGTAGGAGTTGACGCCTACCTGGAAATCGACTGTTGTACCTTCGGATTCCAGTCCGATCACATTGTAAAAAAATGCGCTGTCGCGGACCATGGTCCTGAATACCATTTCATCATAACCTCCAAGTACTCGTCCAATCCCGCCGCTCATCCATGTTTCCATAAACACCGCGATCCCTTCATGGAACCATCGTGGGGAGTACCATCTCGGAGTTGTGAAATAGCTGTATAGCATGGTCTCGGGGTCACGGTTATCTATATACACCTTACCCCCGAATATTCCTCTCAGGATGCGGTCGTTACGGGAGGCTTTATCGCACATGACCTGGTGAGTCAATTCATGGCTCATTAGCCACTGCATACGTTCGTTGGCAGGAACTACCGAAAAGGTATAATCAAAGGGGGAGACGGCAATGTTCAGGAAATTCCATGGGATAACGCTTGTACCACCATTGCCGACATCCGTAAAATCATTAAAAAGAATATTTGTTTTCCCCGACGGCTGGTAGTCCCAGAAATGCTTATGAAACAGCAGTGCGTTCTCGAAGGAACGCACTGTATGGGGAACTAAATAGGATGTGTTTTTATCCAGGTAAACCAGCCTGACCCGGCCGGTCTGATATTGGGTGATAGTGACATGTTGCTGGCCAAGGGATGTCGTGCCTAGCATCAACAGTAAAAGGGTGGTCGCCCACCCGTAGAATTGTTTCATAAAACCTGAATTATGTCATTCATGAACTGATTTCTAACACAATTAGTTTTAATTGTTTCAGCATTTTCACGGTGGCGGAGGATAAATTCCGATTGCCGTGCCCTGTAGGCCTTGATAGCCGCTGAGGGCCCCGGAGCTGCTGATAATCTGCTGAAGGCTTGCATTCCCTGATACAAGATTCTGAAGCGCTGTATTGCCTCCATACCCAAGTGGAATAGGGCCGCTGCCGATGGCAGAAATGCCAACAGAATTTATTGCTGACAGTTGTGTGGCAGGTAGAATTGCATTCAATTGACTGGCTGAGATGAATCCGTGGAAAACACTGGATTGGAGTATGCTGCCAAACACGAGGGCATTCATGACAACGCCAATATGATCTTTAGACTGTAATTCTACAATCCCAATGGTTGGATTACTCCCGACCAACACACCCTGCAGGTTGCCGGTACCACAAATCGCCTGTAATTTTTCTTCCGAGGACACATAAAGTATCTGGAGACCTGCTTTATCATAAACGACATAACTTAAGTCATGAGAGGCATTCACCTTCGATCCAAACTTTGCCTGTACTTCATTTGCGCTGAAGGCAGAAGAAATGTTTGAAGCATTGAATCTTGCAACAATTTCCTCAAGCCCGAGATCTGACTGAACTACTCTGCTTCCTGCGGTGCTCGCCTGGAGCGCTCCTATCCCTGAATACTGTCCCTGTGATTGTATGGCAAAGCTTATCATGTTCCCCAGTCCCTGCTTGTTGCCTGTAAGGGCCATGAACTGCGTCGACTTGATCACCAGCTGGTCACGGATGGCTTTGAGGTTCCTGATCTCTTCGGTTTTCTTCTGAAGGGTCTTGTTGCCGAGCATATAACTGTCGATTTTTGACAGGGCAAGCGTCAGCACAGAATCCTTCTGGTTCACCTGGTTCACGTAATTTGCGAAATCCCGGATGGTTTGTTCAACATCCGTAGATCCTGAAGCTGTATCATGAAGCAGGAAACCGGCAAGCAATCTCGTAGTGCCGGCCAGGGTTTTGGTGTTGTTTTTCAGGAAGCTGTTATAATCGTTAAGCAGGGCTATGGCCTGGCTGTTGGCCGGGTCTTTATCAAAACCCTGTAACTTGTAACTTGTAAGGCAGGTATCGATCGTCATCGAAAGATTGTCGGTAAACAGTGCAAAATAGATAAGCCCTGTGACCATCTGCCTCAGCTGGGCCGTATCTTTTGTAAAATCACTCCTAAGCTGGACGTCATTCTCGGTCATCTGTTCCTGGTGATATTTATCGGCTTTCCCGAAAGACCCTGAAGTCATTCCCTTATATACCGAAGGGAAGAAAAGGGAAACAGCCAGGATAACAACGGCTACCCCGATGATCACACCGATAATAATTTTGTTTTGCTTTTTCATAACCTGAATATTACTATTGTTATTTTGTTCTGAAACCTGGTCTCTACTATTCTTTATTAACAGTTACAGCGTTCTGATAAACCGGGACATCGTTCTGAAGTATTTTGAAGCTGACTTGGTGGGGAAGACTGTTTTTATTGAGTAACTGGATCACATATTGGTTGTTTCCCGAGTTGTTGATCTGGATGAAGTTTGACGAAGCTGAAATACTCGACTGGTCATTAACGCTAACATTTACCACATTCATGGCCTGGAGGCTGTTATAGTCGAACAGTATCATACCCTGCACAGGGTAGAGTGAAGAAACTGAAACCCTGATCTCAACAATTCTGGAACTGTATCTCACATCAAAGGAAGCTTTAACCATGGCATTCTCGAACATCAGGTTATCAGCAGTGGTCATCTGGTCGAAGTTCCGGGAGTCGTACATTGCTCCTTTCAGTTGAAATGACGGGGCTTTGGATATTTTACCAGCCGGCATCAGGAATGTGAATGCGAGGAAGCCGAGAAAAGCACCTGCGATAAAAATCATTGAATACCTGAAAGCAGGCATGTTCCAGAAGCTTGGCCTGATGAGGGGCTCAGGTTTTTTAGCGGTTTGAGGTTCCATTGGTAAACGGTTTAAGATTTCTTTTGTGAATTGAACATCGGGCGACAGTTCTCCTGATCTTTTGAATACGCTGGAGATCTTCTGCCATTCCCTGTAATAACTTTCAGCTTCAGGGTTCCCTGCAAGCGTGTCTTTCAGCTTCTGCTGTTCAGCTGCCTCAAGCTTTCCCTCAAGATCCTCGTGGATACGTTCGATGAGTTCCCTTTCAATCATGGTCGAAAAACTTTTTATCATCCAGGGCATTTCTCAGTGAAAGACGTGCATTGAACAGCCTGTCCTTTACTTTATTTACACTTATTCCCATGGTCTCTGAGATCTCCTCATAGGAAAGCCCGAAATAATATTTAAGAAGAATAAGCGAACGGTAAGAGTTTTTGAGATCTCTCAGGGCCAGTTTAATAAGGCGGATTTCATCTGCATCGCCATTTTGAACCGTTTCTTCGGCGGCAATGTTCCCGGCTTTTTCAAGGCTTTCAAAACGCCGGTGGCTCTTTAAACAGTTCATTGTTTCATTAAGGGCAATACGATAAAGCCAGCTGAAAAACCTGTATTTGAAATTAAACTTCGGCAGATTCAGGTAGGCTTTGACAAACACATCCTGTGTGAGGTCTTTTGCCATTTCCCTGTCGTCTGTCATCTGGAGTATCATGCCGTAAATTTTTTTCTGATAACGTTCTATCAATATTTCAAAGGATGATTTGCTGCCCTGCAGCACTTCGAAAACAAGTTCATTATCATCCTTCTGTATCATAAATACAACGACCTTGGCTAAAAGTTGGAAAATTTACGAAAAAAATCCCTTAGAATGTCTTTTGTGATCATCATGTTATTTTCCTGAAGCGAGTAATGAAAGTTTCCACAGGTCTTTACGGTTCATTCTGAGAACGGGCGAGATGGCCAGGTAGCCCGAGTTACCTATTTGTTTCCTGAGGCTTTTCAATTCCATTAGTTTGGAAGGGATCTCAGGATCGACAGTAATTACAAAATCATTCTCCCTGAGCATCATCACACTTTTGGCTTTGATCGACAGTTCGGTATACAGGCTGATAAAACAATAAAGGTCGAAGACCACTTCTGACGGAAAATGACTGCGGATGGACAAGAGGTATTTTCCCGTGCGTGTTTCGGAGAACTTCCCTTTCCTGATCATGGTAAGCATTGAAACTTCGGTGTCAAATTCCATTTCGAGCCATTTGCGGATGGCATTTTCGTTGAATTGAAAACTCAGGACCAGGGCAAGTGGGATCACAAGCAGGATAAAAACCGTTGCAATGACCGGCCGGGCTGTAAGGGCATTAAAAGCAGCATGAATGATGATGGCCGCGACAGCACCGGTAAGTATTGCAAACCCAAACCAGGCCTGGCGATTGAGGCTGCTGATGACCAGTATCGTGAAGATGGCGGTAGTTCCTCCATGCATAACAGCCGTTCCGAAGCCCCTGGTTATCCAAACCATAATATTAGCCTCTGACGAGGCATAGTTCATGAGGTAAAAAATGTTTTCGGCAAGGGAGAATGCAGCGCCAATACTGAATCCGTATATTGCCCCGTCTATCATAAACCCGATCTTACTTGCCCTGATTAGCCATAGTATCAATAACATTTTCAGGATCTCTTCCACCACCGGCGCAATATATCCTGAGAACAGTTCAAAGTCCAGTCCGTAGGCCCTGATCAGGAATGTATTGGCATAAAAACTCAGTGCGGCGCTCAGGATGCCCCAGCCGAGACAGGCCAGAAGGGTTGATTTATTTACGAGCCTCAGGCTGTCGAGGAAAAGGAACAGGAGCAGAAACAGGAATACGGGGCTCAGGCTGAAAATTACCTTTAGGATCATTGAGAATGCGATTGAACAGGCAAGGTATATAAAATTCCTTTTGCTGCTGACCGAAAATACTTCAAGATTACCTTATGGCGCAAAGGCTTTGTCCATTTTTTTAATAAATTAGCAGATCAAGCGCTGATAAATTCGTCATGAGAAAATGTTTTCTTCTGACTTTGTTTGTTTTTTGTTGTATGCCGGCGACATTTTCCCAGAGTCCAGGGTTTGTTGCTGCATATGATTCGATGCACCAGAGGTTCAGTATCTATTATGCATTCGGTGAGTGGAAAGCTATTAACTGGAACGAACTGAACAGCAGGATAAGGCCAGAGATTTTGAATGCCGCATCAAACGGCGACACCAATGCATTTTATCTCGCCTTGAAAAAATACGTGGGTTCAATACACGACGGTCATCTTTCGATACAGGGGACCGGATGGGATGGCCACAAGGCATATGCCCGTTACCAGCAGATAGGGGGGAGCTATGGGTTTGCCCTCATCGGGCTGGATGATGGACGTGTAGTTTCCAGGCTGGTAAACCCCGGATCGCCTGCGGCGCTTGCAGGGATGCGGTTCGGGGCGGAGATCCTCGAGATCAATGACAGACCTGTAAGCGAAGTTCTTGATACAGTTCCCGTTCTTTGGGCCGAAGCAAATCCTGCAACAATGGAGTGTAAACGGTTGAACCAGTTCCGTTTTATCGGAAGGGCTCCGGTAGGTAAAATTATGAAAGTCAGATTCCTTAACCGGGGGGCTTTAACACCCGTTACAGCCTTGATAACAGCTGCAGACGACAACTATGCCACATTTAACCAGACCTCATTGCTCCCCATTGATCCCGGGCCGGCTGTTTCCTCCCGCATCCTCGGGCCAGGTGGTTTGGCTTATATCAAGCTGACTTCCGAACCCGGTGATTCGGCCACAATGGCCAGTGTGTATACCCAGTTCAGGCAGGCGGTCTCTTCTTTTAACATTGCAGGAGCTCCTGGTATGATCCTTGACATGAGAGTGAATACCGGCGGTGAAGACCTTTTTTCAGCAGCCCTTTCGGGATTTTTCACAACCGATACTACCTTGTATGAGATCCAGGCCTTTTATAACGCCATGAGCCATCAGTTTGATATCTGGCCCTTCCCCCTTCCCCATTTTAATTGGCGCACCCTCGCAACGTACATCAATCCGAAATATCCTAATGGAACCATTTATTCCGAACCCCAGGAATTGTATTTTTCAAAACCTGTGGTGATCATGGTCGGCCCCCGGAATATCTCGAGCGGGGAGGGGATACCGATGGCCGT
>JAPLDN010000412.1 GCA_026391755.1 Bacteroidota bacterium | reverse complement strand
TTCATGGCCGGATGTTTTGAAAACATATCAAATTTAATCAATTATTTCTCTTACCTTGCACAAAATTTGCTGATGAAACTCGTTACTACAGCTGCTGCCCTTACTATCCTGATCTCTGGTCTGACCTTCCTTTCTTCCTGCAAGAAAAAAAGTGAAGACACACCGGTAAGCGGACCGGTCCCGGTTTTGCTTACTTCCGGTTTCAGTTATATTTTGCTGACAACTGCCAGATGTACAGGAAATGTTACCAGTGACGGAGGCACATTCGTAATCAAACGGGGGTTCTGCTGGAGCCAGTCAAACCAGAATCCTACAATACAGGACGACACTGTTGTTTCGGGAAACGGAGCCGGCGTTTTCTCCTCCACAATAAAAGGGCTTAAAGGTCAGAGCGCGTTTTATGTTCGGGCTTTTGCAACAAATACCAACGGAACAGGTTACGGATCCATCTTGACGTTGACGACACTCGATTCGACTATTACCGACATAGCCAATAATCATTACCGCATCCTGCAGATCGGAACCCAGGTTTGGATGGGAGAGAACCTGAGAACAACAAAATACCGTAACGGAGATCCGGTACCCGATATCACCGATGCTACTGAATGGAGCCAGCGAACTGCAGGCGCTTGCTGCGAATATGACAACTCTTCCGCCAACGCCAATGTGTATGGGATGCTATATAACTGGTATGCCGTAAACGACAGCCGCAACATCGCCCCTGCGGGCTGGCATGTACCTTCCCACGACGAATTCACGGTTCTGTTGACTTACCTGGGAGGCAAGGATATTGCCGGCGGAAAACTTAAAGAACCGGGTACAACCCATTGGGACAGCCCCAATACCGGAGCTACCAATGAAACAGGGTTTACTGCCCTTGCCGGCGGTTACCGGAGTGAAACCGGATTGTTCGGGGGTATAGGAGGAGGAACTACCTGCTGGCTTTCTACGGCATATGGCTCCAGTAATGCCTGGTTTATGCAGCTTACTTACAATAATGCAATGTTTCTCAGTTCTGTTTTATATACAAAGGCCGGGGCATCTTTACGTTGCGTTCGGGATTAACGTTTTTTTTGGTTTTATTAAATTTCATTTCCATGAAGACATTTACAACTCTTACCATCCAGGCGATCCTGCTTACAGTTCTGATTTTAAGTCCGGCTTGTAAAAAGAAAAGCGATGATACCACAGCAACCGGACCGGTCCCGGTTTTGCTTACCGTGACTTATAGCAACGTTCTTATAAGCACTGCCGATTTTACCGGGAATGTAACAAGCGACGGGGGGAATTACGTGACCAAACGCGGTTTCTGCTGGAGTAAAACAAACCAGAATCCAACAGTCCAGAACGACACTATTGTATGCGGTAGCGGAGCAGGTTCTTATACAGGAACGATCAAACGCATGCAGGGCCAGAGTTTATATTACGTAAGGGCCTATGCAACAAATGCTAATGGAACCGGATATGGAAGTACGTTTAACCTTACAACCATTGATACAACCATCACCGATGTGGACAACAATCATTACCATATTATCCAGATCGGCACCCAGGTATGGATGGACGAAAACCTGAAAGTGACACACACCCGCAATGGATTCCCGATACCCAATGTTACTGATGCAACTCAATGGGGCCAGCTTAGCCAGTATCAATCAGGAGCTTACTGCGATTACGAAAACGATCCGATCAATTCAGGCACTTATGGGAGGTTATACAATTGGTATGCTGTTCAAAACATAAGCATATCCCCGGCAGGTTGGCATATTCCCAGTTATGATGAATGGTATCAATTGATAAATTACTTTGGAGGCGACAATTTTGCAGCAGCGAAACTTAAAGAAGCAGGGCCGCTCCACTGGGGCATCGCAAATACCGGTGCAACCAACGAATCAGGCTTTACAGCCCTTCCGGGCGGATGGCGTGGTATCCAGAATGCCTTTTCTGAAATTTCTTATTCCGGTTCCTGGTGGACGTCCCTTAATTACATGTCAGACGAAGCATGGATGATACGCATGACCAGTGATAAAAATAGTATGTACAGCAATAGATTTCCAATATTACTCCTCCTTCGTATACAGGAATTACCGAGGTTGAATCTGGCGTAAAACTGTAAGGTATCACATCGTCGAGACCAAGCTTTTTCAGCCGGTGGCGGTGGGCGGCTTTTTCAAGATAACCCAATAAATCAGGCCGGGCGATATTCCAGAGATCCATTGAGGCATAGGCGCCGTCGCAGAAGGTTTCAAACCTGGAATGGCCAAGTAGTTTTTCGGCCAGGGCCCCGGCAAAGAGGGAATCCTCAAGGCAGAACTTATTCTTCCATCCCGAACATAAGATCACAACGTTCTTATTCTCATTAACCAGCCATTCGCTTAAAGCTGTGATATTCACGAATGCGCCCATGGCAATCTTTTGGGCATGCTTCGCGGACTCAATGGCCCGGGTCCCGTTAGTAGTGCAATAAACCAGGGTCTTCCCTCCTATCGCTTCAGCAGTGAAGTTAAAAGCAGAATTCCCGAAGTCGGCCCAGTCTAGTTTTTTTCCGTCCTGCTCGCTGGCGACCAGGTAGCCTTCCGACTTAAGCTCCATGGCCTGTTCCAGGCTGGCTACCGGGATGATCTCCTTAACCCCGTTCTGAAATGCGGCGCATATACTGGTCGTGGCACGAAGGATGTCGGCAAGCACTACGATGTAATCTTCTTTCGTAGTTATATCTGCGAAGAGCTTAGGGGTAAAGCAGACTTCTATGGTTTTGTTCATGGGTTCTGGATAATGGCGCTGCGCGCCGGTTCTGGATATCCGGATATCTGATCATCCAGTTATCCAGTTATCTGGTAATCTAGTAATACACCACCTCGCACTTCGGATGTGCAGCCTTAAACTTCTCCACTTTCTTAGCCGATACCTTGGTGTTAAATATCTTGAGGTTTTCAAGTCCCCTGATGTTATCCAGCTCGTCGAGGCTGCTTACCTTGGTATTGTATAGCTCCAGCAATTTCAGGTTGTGAAGGTTAACAAGATATTTCAGCCTCTTTAACGGGGTCCCGCTGAACTTCAGGCTCTCAAGCTGGGTCATGTTCTGAATTGGCATCAGCTCTTCCACCTGGCTGTTGCTGAAATCGAGGTCTTTAAGTTTTGAAAGCCCTGCGATCGGAGCAAGGTCGGTGATGGGGTTCTTCCCGCAATGAAGGCTTTCCAGTGTAAGCATATTCCTCAGGGGATCAAGGCTGTTCACCGTTGTACCGGTAAACGTAAAATCCTTAAGCCTTGTAAGTTTTTGTACCGGTGTAAGATCGCTTATCGAGAAATTCTCGGCAATGCTGAGCTCATCCATGTTTGCGATTCGCTGCAGCTGCAATTTGTCGGGCGGGCCTTTTAGCTCCCCTGCAGCAACGAAGACCTCCTGCCAGGCTTTGCTGAGCCCTTTCCACCAGTTGTTATTTTCAAAAGTCTGGAAAATGAGCAGGCAACCTGGATCCTTGTCAAAGAAAGCATTGGCTTCCTTCAGCACAACCTGGCTGTTGTCGGCAAACACGAATTGAAGGTCCTTCATGCCATAAAGAGGGCTGAGATCGGCAACCTGCGTATTCTCGATACTTATAACCCTGAGGTTGGAGAGGGTACCCAGGGCTTGCAGACTGTTCACGGAAGTATTATTGAGGTAAAGAGTCTGCAGGTTTACCAGGTTTTTTAACGGACCAATTTCGGCAATAGCTGTGCTCGATGCATACAACACCCTCAGAAGCGAAAGCATTGCTGCGGGTTCCAGGCTTTTAACATTCATCCTGCCTGTAATGTTCAGGCTGTCGACGAGGATGAGTTTGTGAAGTTGTTCTTTTGAAGGCGGATTGCCGAGTTCGGTAAAATGGCTGAGCAGGGTCTGCCAGTCTGTGTTCAGACCGGTCCACCATTTGGCAAGTTCGGCCGATTCAAACACTAAAAAGGCCTTTGGATGTTTAATCATGAAAGCAATGGCTTCCTGCTTGGGTAAATCGGTATAATCGCAATAGATCCTCTGCAGGGCGGGTAAATTGTCCAATGCCCTGAGACTGGTTATCCCGGTGCTGTCGGCCTGCAAGATCCTGAGCTTGCCCAGGTTCTGAAGCGCGTCAATGTTTTTTATATGGGTGGATGAGATATTGAGCATTTCAAGGTTCACCAGTCCTGCAACGGGAGAAAGGTCACTGACGGGAGTATTATTCAGCCTCAGGTCGTCGATCGAATCCAGGGCGCTCAGGGGTGAGAGGGATGAAATGGTAGTGTTCGAAAAATCCAGGTCAGATAAACCGGGAAAATTTACCAGTATCCCAAGATCCCGTATCCCGCATCCTTTGATGAACAACTGCCTGATATGTGTACAATAATGCATGGGTTCCAGGCTGCTCACGGCGGTGTTGGAGATGTTTAACATCTCCAGGTGGTTCAGGTTCCTAAGCGGCATGAGGTCGCTCACCGGTGTGCGGGCCAGGTTAACTTCAAGCAGTTCGCTGAGCTTGCTTAAAGGGCCCAGGTCCGATATAGTCACATCCCCCGAAAGATCTATCTTTTTCAACCTCATGATCTGCGTAAGGCCGTTATAGTATGCATTTTGGTCTATTGTGACCTTTTGCCCTCCTATCATGGCAATAGTATCATTGTATGAAGCGACTGAACCAAGATTTATACCTCCTCCAAGCTGAATATCCTTGCCCAGCATAATTTGCCATCCCTGAGAGAGGCCGTTCCACCACCGCTTCATATCGTCTTTCTCGTTCAGCTTGGTGGTATATACGCTTACGATCTTAAGCTGCTGGTTCTTTTCGTCATAATTGATCTCGATGTACCTTACCTGGTTGGTGTTAACACTCACATCGTTGAGATTGACACCGCTTAGATTGCGGTTGCAGGTGATCTTAAAAAAAGTATTTCCCAGTTCATTGGTCATCACGCTGATGTCCTGAATATTATAGGTAAACCGGGCCTGCTTGAAAAAGAAGTCCACATCGGTGAGGTAGCTCTGAACATCCTTGTACATGGGCACCATATGGGTATCAAGGTCGTCTTCGATCTGCACCTCGTTGTCCCAGAAAAACTTTAAATAGCTGTCGTTGATGATCACCTGCTTGTCCTGGACAGTATTCTTTTTATCGGCCAGGAAATTCAGGGTGCTTTCAAAGAATTTCACTATCCCGTTGGCCTGCTCATTCAGTGGATCGATCTTGTCGGCAGGCAGAGCCCCGGGTTTGGGGGCGTTTTTATCTACCGCTTTGCCCGTGGCAGTCTTACCTGATGCCGGTTTTTGCATGCCGGTTTTTGTGCCTTTACCCGCTGGTTTTGCAGTGGCCTTGCTTCCGCTTTTTGTCGTGGTCTTACTTCCGCTCTTTGTTGTGGACTTAGTTTGCGTGCTGCTTGTTTTCTGGGCCTGGGCCTGGGTGCAAACAAATCCGCCGAAGGCCAGAATTAATATAATGACCGCAAGAGTGTGGAACCTGGTTCTCATGAAACTAATTACTATGTGTGTAATGCTTGAGTAATTCATTTTTATCTCCCGGCGACAGTCTGACGAGGTTCGAGATGAGCCAGCCGCTGTTGTAGTTGTTGCGGTTAAAGAAGGATATCTCGAAATACCAGTTGGGAACCTGGAAGACATGGAATTTTTCGTTGTTGACCGATACAAATTTAAGATTTCCTTCCTTCAGTTCCGAAACGAAGAGCGCCAGGTAGTCGGGAGCATAATTCCTGTCAAGGTAAAAATCGATGTTCTTAGGATCATCGAGCGCTTTGTGGATGTTCATGAAATCGATCTCGTGACTCATGGGGTGTAGGAAAAACTTGAGGTTGGTAGTATCGCCAAGATGATTGAAATACGTATTGAATTTATCGCAGAAACAGTTGGAGAGTACCCATTTGTACCCCCCGTTCTGCTGTTCTATCCTCAGGTAAAGTATGATATTCACGGTTTGTTTCTTCCAGGTAAACGTGGTGGCAACCTCGCAAAACCAGTCTTTGGCATGGAAATCAAGCAGAACGGGTGCTTTCCTATTAAGCACCTCCTCAATAAAGACTGTTTTCTGATCGCTGTTTACCAGGGGGCTATCCTTATCGAACAGCATGTTCATGTATTTGCGCCTGAGTTTGAGGTCGTGGAAGCCGTTTTGCCCCGGGTAAAGCCTTGTGCCGGTCACGTCTTCCTCCCCGTTGAAGCGGCGGAAGAACTGGTTCACCTGTTTGGTCTGGGCATAGAACACAGTTTCGTCGCCGGCAATTCCGCCAATGTTAGTTTGCGTCATGGCGCATAGAGGGGCAATAAAAGCCATGAAAATAAAAGCCAGTGTTCGCACAGCTTTGGCTTTTGCTGTTTTTTTTAAAGACGTTGGTGTCAGAGCCTTACTTTTTGGAAGTTTCTTTCACCCTGATATCGCCGAGCATCACATCCCAGAATCCGATAAGGCGGCCGCCGATCTGGGTTTCCTTGCGTTTCACGTAAATCGTGATATCCTTTTTAGTAGTGTCTTCGTACACCAGCCCTTTTTCCTTGTCGTATCCCTGGAATTTCTGGTATACTGTGATTACGCCCACAAAAGTGCCGTCGGGCTGACGTTCGAGATCGCTTACATACTGGATTTTATACCAATCGATAACGACTTTCGAATAATTCAGCTGCATCAGGCGGTCGAAATATTCACGCACCTTGTAATTTGTGATCTGTTCGGGGTGGTTGACAGAACTTACTCCCATCTCCGCGCCGTCCATGAAAAGTTCACAGGCACGTTCGATCACCCTCTGGGCATCACTCCAGGGCGTGGTTTTGTCGCCAATAATGCTTATGTACTTCGAGAGATCCCTTACCTTTTCAAGCGCCAGGCTGTCGATGGCATGTTTACGGTCGGGTGTGATCTCAACCGGGGGGACCTGGTTCTGGGCAAACAATCCTGTTCCAAACAGGCTTGCGAATATTGTTAAGGCTAATATCTTCTTCATGGTCTTTCTTACTTTTTGATCAGGTCAAGTTCTTTGATTTTTCCGCTGGCATCCTGCTGAATGGCATCCACTGCATTGGCGCTTTTCTTCTGGTCTTTGCAGAAGTTGAGATAGCGCTGAATGGTCGTGGGTTTGTCATAGTCGACGGTATTTCCCTGGCGGTAGATGATGATGAGGACAGGGGCATCGGGGGCAGTGAAATACTGCAGGGTATTCTTGATGAGGTTGTCTGCTTCGGTTGGATTGCCCGCCTTCGCTGCATCGGCAATACCCTGGAAAGCGTTCTCAAGCTGGGTCTTTACGGCAAGTGAAGGTTTGTTTCGCATCCCGTCTATCTTATTCTGCACCTTATAAATCAGGTCGTTGACCTCTGCATCGCCCAGGTTCTGGGCTTTTATCACATCGAGTTGCTGCTGAAGCTCGGCAGCTGATTTCCCTTCATTATTCAGCAGCATGTCAAGCAGGGCCGCTTTCGCCGCATCCACTTTTTGTGCATGCAGTTTCTCGTTATTTGCATAGGCTTTCTTTATCGCCTGCTGGGCCTGGATGATCAGGTCATTGACCGTTGGGTCATTGAGTTTTTTATTGATGATATCATTCACTTCCTTTTCCTGGTCGGCCAGCGAAAGAGTGCTCGTGCCATTAATAATCGGCTGCAGCTGTTTCTTGGCTGCTTCGATCTGGGCCTTGCGTTCTTTTTTGGACATTTTGCCCGTTGATTTGCAGCTCTCGGTTCCGAGGCCCATGGCGATGATTGCGATCATCACGATGACCGATGACCACCTGATCGTTTTAAGTTTATTCATGCTTTTTGTCATATGTTTTAGCTTTTGGGATAAAGGATGCAGGATGCAAGATGCAGGATGTTGGATATCCTGCATCTTGCATCCTGCATCCTAGATATTAACGTTCATTAAGCGTGCTTAGTATATCTACCCTTTATAGAACGGGAACTTCACAACGTGTGCCTTCAGCACTTTCTCCCTTACTTTCACGTAAATCGTTGATCCTTCTTTTGATAGTTCTGAAGGGACATAACCCATGCCAACAGGGATTTTTACAGTAGGTCCCATCGATCCTGAGGTGACTTCGCCGATCTTTTTGCCTGAGGCGTCGGTGATATCATAACCGTGGCGCGGGATACC
>JAPLDN010000366.1 GCA_026391755.1 Bacteroidota bacterium | reverse complement strand
CTTACCAGGTAATGGAAACAACAGAGAATGCCGGGATGGAATAAGCAAAGTTCTTCAAACCCTGTTTGACCGAGAACGTTGTCATGGAAGAACTGTAATTAGTCACTATCAGGGCTTTGGAGCCATCCGGATTTTTAAACGCTACAGCCTCTATATTGTTGAGCGAGGTAGGTATATTTATTGCTATCCTTGAAGCCCCGGGCCTTACGAATTTTGAGAAATGAATTATCGAATAGTAATCTTCATTATAATTAACCAGCCCGCTGGATGTGTTGACCGTAACGACACCGCGACAGGTCGAGGAGTTGTTTTCATGGGGAGCTCCGTTCTGATCCAGGGCAAGGTTCCACATCAATGCACATTTCGACCAGTTGCGGGTTGTCCCTATGAAAATGTTCTTCATGTTCCACATCAGGTTGTCAGAGAAATTCGGAGCCCAGGTTCCACCCGAAATTTCGGTAAAATACAATCCTTTGCCGGGGAAAGCCGTATGCACCGAACTCATCGCTGAAACATCGCCTCCATAGCCATGAAAGGCAGAACCTGCAATATATTGACTTGCTCCCGCGTCGTTCAGGATGGATATAGAATAAGTGATATTATCCCAGTTGTGATCGTAGATGATGATTTTCGTTGAGATGCCGGCCGACAGGAATTTCGGTCCGAGGTGGTCTTTAATAAAAGCACCCTCTTCACTGGACAGCATGCTCATGCAGGGATAGGAAGCCGTAGAATACAGGGGTTCGTTCTGAGGTGTGATGGCCGAGATGGTGATGCCCTGGGCTTTCATTTGCTGAATATACTTCACAAAGTAATCGGCATACACATCGTAGCAACTTGTTTTCAGGCTTCCTCCGATCATGCTGCCGTTGGTTTTCATCCAGGCCGGCGGGCTCCATGGGGAACCAAGGAGAGTGATGGAGGGGTTCATTTGCAGGATTTCTTTCAGCATGGGGATCACATCCTCTGTGTCCCTTGACATAGTAAAATGCTGCAGGGTATAATCGGTTTGTGCCGAAGTAGGCAGATCATCATAGGAATAAGTTGAGACTGAAAAATCAGAAGCGCCAATAGAAAGGCGCATAAAGGAAATGCCTGCGCCATTGACCGTATCAAATAATTTTGTTAATACAGACTGTCTTGCGCCATCACTCAGCTTTTTATGGAACAGGTAAGCCGATGAGCCGGTCAACGCTGCCCCGAAACCTTCGATGGTTTGAAGCAGCGTTGCCGTATCAACAGTAATTACAGGCCAGTTGGTTGAACCCTGGGACTTGATTGGCAGATCCGCTTCCCTGTTAAAGAGTTTGGATTTATCGCCTTTGGTAAGCCACACTTTTGCTGTTACTGAGTCAACCGGGCTTGGCGGTATCGGCTCACTCTGGCTTTTACTTTTGCAATTCATGAGTAAAAACAGGGTTCCCAGGAACAATAACGGCAAAAATCTTGCAAAGTCCTTCCGCATGGTCAAACAGGTATTAATATCCGGGGTTCTGAACAAGTTTTGAGTTCTTGTCCATTTCCGATTGTGGAACAGGCCATACCAGCCTGTTTTGTGTGAGGTTATAGCCTATCTTCTGTCCGGTTGGGCCAACGGCATTGTTCATTACGTCAATGGCGGTCCCTGTACGTTTGAGATCAAACCAGCGGTGAGCTTCATATGCAAGCTCAAGCCGGCGTTCTTTTGCAAGAGCAGTGCGCATGACATCCTGGGTGCTGGCGGTCGTATTTGCCAGCTTTGCACGGTGCCTGATCTTGTTGACCAGAGTGGCAGCTCCTGCTACATCGCCAAGTTCGTTCAGGGCTTCGGCTTTCAGGAGAAGCACATCCGCCAGGCGGTAAAAGATATAATTCTGGTTACTGCCGACCGAGAAATTCCTCCATTTGTTGATGAATGGGTAATGGTTCTGGGGATAGTTAGGATCAGACCATTTCCCTGTCACATCAAGAAAGATCATAGAAGCATTTTTACGCAGGGTATCACCTTCGGCGTCAAAAGCAAATACAAGGTCGTTTGCAGGAAGATCAAACTTCTTCCAGTCCATACCCCTGAAAATGGTGACACCCCAGTTACCGTCGCTTGAACCTCCCGAATAGTTGATCTCAAAGATCGATTCGGCACAGTTCCTGTGCTGGTTATCCCAAAGATCATTATAGTTGGGCATCAGGCTGTATCCTCCTGAAATAACGGCATCACAATACTGTGAGACCTTGTTCCAGTCGTGGGGATCCTGGGTTGCGTATACATAGGCGAGCAGGGTATTCACAGCGCCTGTCGTTACATAACCTTTGTTAACTGCGGTTGCAGGTACTCTTGCAAGGGCAGTTTCAAGATCTGTTATGATCTGGGCATAGATCTTGTCCTTCGAAGTCCTGGGCGGGAAAAGGAGAGGATAGATCTCTTCAAGATTGGCTGCACTGATGCTGGTAACTTCTTTCAGCTGAAGTGGCACATCGCCCCAGAGTTGGACCAGCTGGAAGTACATGAAGGCCCTGATAAAAGAGGCTTCGCCAATGATCTGGCTTCTCCTGGCCTGGGTCAGTGAAGAATCAGGACATGAATGTGTATTGTTGATGACTGAGTTTGTTTTACCAATGGCAGAGTAGAGGTATCCCCAGTCACGGCTTACATTCGTGTTGAGAGCATCGAGTTTGAGATCATCGATCTGGAAATTGGCAGGGTTGTCGCCTCCTGCGTAGGCATCATCAGACTGGGCATCGCCATTCACGAAATAATCAAGCTGGTAATACTCGTTCTTGAAATCGCCGTATGCGCCGGCCAGCGCTGCTTCAACCTCCCCTGAAGTTTTGTACAAAACCGAATCGCTGCTGTTGTTTTCCACAGCGATCCCCTGGGAGACCGGCTGCAGATCAAGGAATTTTTTACAGGATTGAAATGAAACTGCAGCCAGGACTAACGCGGAAATTATGAATATCTTTTTCATATACTAAGAATTAAAATTCAACATTTATACCG
>JAPLDN010000430.1 GCA_026391755.1 Bacteroidota bacterium | reverse complement strand
AGATGGCGGATGGCAGATATCTCCTTACCTTCGCTCTATGTTTCGCCACATACTGTATTGGATTGCATCAAAGCCCGGACTGTTTTTGTTCTTTCGGAAAGCAGGGCATTTTCATTTTATTACCGAGCGCGGTGTCATCCGACGCTATTTTTCATTCCTTCCCCCGGGATCAGGTATACTTCATATCGCCTGCGAAAGCGGGTACTTCTCGAACTTCTTCAAGGATTACAGTTATACGGGCGTCGACCTCAGCGAAGCGAAGATCGCTTATGCCCGTAAGCACTTCAAGGGGGATTTCAAAGTGATGGATGCCATGGCTTTGGAGTTCGAACCCGGCACTTTCGATGGTATACTGTTAGCGGGGGTATTCCACAATATCGATGATATCACATCCATGCAAGTCCTCAGGGAAGCAAAGCGCGTATTAAAACCTGAAGGAAGAGTACTTATTCTTGAAGATTACTATGCGGATGGCGCGCCGGGTCTCTTCGAACGCTTCGACCGCTATTTCGATCCCCCCGAAGTGATCCGTAATCCGAACCAATACCTGGAATTATTTACCCCACACATCCGCATTCATTACAAAGGACTGATCAGATCAGGTTCCCGTAAAATGATGGTGTTCCAATCTGACATCTGCAATCCGCCATCCGCCATCTGATATCCGCCATCACCCATCCGCCATCTGCAATCCGCAATCTGCCATCAGCCATCTGATATCAGATGTCAGATAACGGATGTCAGGTACGGCTCAATGAGCAGAGGCGAAATCGATATCGTTAAAACCTGGTCGAGGTGATCGATCTTGATCAGCACCCTGTGTTTGCCTGCAATGGAAACGAGTTCGCCTATGACCCCCGCCAGCGGACCGGCATTCACTCTTACTGTTGAACCTTTGAGCAGTGATCCGTTTAGTACATCCACTTCCACATCAGCCCCGGTGATGGCTTTGAGGATGTCGATCTGGCGGTTAGGAATTGGCGCGGGTTTGCCCGAAAACCATATGAAACGCACAGCCCCGTCGGTATCCAGCACTTCGTTATACTGTTTTGGTCCGGGCACGGGCCTCACGAAGCAATAGGAACGGATGAGGGGCTCGGCCACAAGCTTTTTTCGGTCGCTCCATTGCCTTACCACCTTCCGCAGAGGCACATAGGCTTCAATGCCTTTCTCTTTCAGGTTCTCAGCAAGCTTTTTTTCGTACCTCGACTTGGTGTATACAGCATACCAGGGGTTCTCGTCCATCATGACCTCAGGAAATTCGTGATCCTGTCGAATACGCAATCAAACGCCTCATCCACCATATCGGCCGGGATAATAGCCGTGGGGAACGGGTCTTCATGGATATACGGGTAGGGGAAATCGAAGATCTCTACGGGGATTGGGATATCGCGTGCCGCGCCTTGCAAGGTGTTGATGACTTCGTATGCGGGGACCACCTTATCCGCCTTCAAAGTAACAGCAAGGACCTGTTCGTGCATCTGCCTGAACTTCTCCTCCCGATATTCGCGCATGTTACGGTAATCGAGCATTGCCAGTAAATTGTAGCCTTCGGGATGACCGGGTCCCAGGTAATGCCTCAGTCGGGGATCGCGTTTGAGATGGTTGTCGATATGCTCGACGAGGAATGAATACAGGGCCACGTTGGCTTCGCTGTCGAGTATGAATTTCGACACCGGCGATAAGCGGTTGAAGACGGCACCCCCGCAGAACATCGCCAGTTTGGAATCAGTGAAGAAGCCTTTGTAATCGCTCAGCTTCAGGATCTCAGCGAGCAGGCTGCCAATGGAATATGAAAAGAAATCGAAAGAGCATCCTTCTTCTATGCCCGGGAATGTTCCTTTTCTACATTCTTCTGTAAAGCGGATGACATCGTAATAAGTTTGAAGCCCGCTCCAGATAAAACGCTGGGGCTGGGAATGCAGGCGTATGCTGATGGCTACGTTGGAGAGTGAGGACTTCATCGCGTTTGGAAAATGCTGCTTCCGTTTCCCGCTCAGGGCGAACATGCTGCGTTTCTCCACCCAGTATACCGGCGCCCGGTTCATGTGGAAAGCGATAGGAAACATCACCACCGGCTTCCCCGTTTCTCTCACAAGTTTTAAAGCCCAGGGCAGATATTTGTCCCAGCTCTTTTCGTTGAAGCCGTGGAAGAGGAGGATGAGCCTTTGGCCTCGCTTCGCTCGGCCGGTATCAGATATCGGATATCTGACATCTGACATCTGACATCCGACATCCGACATCCCTTGTTCTCTTTTCGGAAAGAACACCGGGCAGTAGAACTTCCTGTTCTCCAGGATCTGCGTATCGGCTATATCGATCAGCTCGTCCTCATGCCCTGTATTGAACACGAACGAGCGGGGCTTGCCAAATTTCAGATTGTGGTCCTCGCATTTGTACTCTTCAGCCCCGGGTATCAGGTCATAGGCCTTCGACTCGAAGCTAATATTCCTCACTTCCACATCTCCCAGGTCGACGACTTCCTTGTCGAAATCGACCGTTTTCATAAGGTATTTGTGTGACTCAGTGTATTTCATGACATTCGATTGATTGATCAAAGATACGAATTTTGCTCAAAACATTGCGTCAAAGCTAAGGTTTCACTTTCTGTTCACATCTTTGCAACGCTGCTACGGCTTGCTTCGCTGCACCTGATGCAGCTTATGCAAAATGTTCACTCCGCTCAACCTGAAGCCGCTTGCGCAAAATACTCGCTCATTAAAAGCAGTTTGTGTGAGATGATCTGTTTTTAGCATAAAATCAGCTTCCATATCCGGGGTCGTAACTGTTTTTGCCGGGATTTTTTATTGCATATTTTTTGCAATAAATGGGTTTATGTCATTTTTTATGCAATAATTGAATTATTGCATTTTTTTTGCAATGTTTCCCGGCGCCATAAGTAATATACCGGGCGGGGGAAGTACTCCGGTATAAAGCACTTCGGCGGACCGGGAAACCGGTCCGCCGAAGTTGGAAAAAATATGAAAATCAAACGGTTAGCTTATCTGTTTATC
>JAPLDN010000106.1 GCA_026391755.1 Bacteroidota bacterium | reverse complement strand
GTGAAGCCATGCCTTTACCCAGGTCCCAGAGTATCTGCATCACCTGCTCTTCAGCCTTCGTAAGTTCCCTGATCTCTTCCTGTTTGTTGTTTGATTTCATATCTGTTATCTTTTATTAATCCCGTATCCTGCATCCCGTATCTCGCATCCCATTCACAAAGATACAACTAAAAAATTAGTTTGTCAACTAATAACTTAATTTTACAACGATTATTTTAGGTGTTTCACCGATTATTTTAAAATGTTGACGGATGACTTATCCCGGATATTATAATTATATTTGTTCTGGTCAGAACTTCCGGATTACATTTCATCAATAAAACAAGGTAGCATGAGTGAACAATGCACAGTTTCGAGGTACCTGCTCCAGCGTTTGCAGGAGATAGGGGTAAAGCATGTTTTCGGGGTTCCCGGGGATTATACTCTTGATTTCCTGGATGAACTGGTAGCGAGTCCTCTTCAATGGGTTGGGAACTGTAACGAATTGAATGCCGGGTATGCCGCCGACGGATATGCCCGCCTTAACGGCGCCGGTGCAGCGGTGGTGACTTACGGTGTGGGCGGATTAAGCATTATGAATGCGGTGGCAGGAGCTTATGCCGAACATGTGCCTGTGATCATTATCAATGGCGCACCTCCCGCAAGACGGAGGGAAGCAGGAGCCATGGTCCATCACCTGGTTTCCAATTACTATCTTCAGCTCGATATCTTTAAAACGATCACGGCCGATGCAGCTATCCTCATCGACCCGGCAAAAGCACCCGACGAGATAGACCGGGTGTTAAGGAACTGTATTTCCCTTAAGCTGCCAGCTTACCTGGAGCTGCCAGCCGACATGACAAGGGCTGCGTGCCGGGAACCGGTGGGAATTCTTACTGCTGTACTTCCAGCCTCAAATGCTGAAAGCCTCTCGGAATGCGTTGCTGAAGCTGCTAACCTGATTAATAACGCAGAACATCCGATGATACTTGCCGGTGTTGAACTGATGCGCTATACACTTGGGGCAGAGGCTCTGAGGCTGGTCGAGACATCCGAGGTTCCTTTTGCCACTATGCTCAGCAGCAAGTCGGTACTCCCTGAACTTCATCCTCAGTTTGTCGGTATCTACCAGGGGGGCTGGAGTCGGCAGGCTGTACGTGGGCAGGTGGAAGACTCGGACTGCCTGATTTCTCTCGGGGTCTGGATGACCGACCTGGCTACCGGGCTGTTCAGCATGAATCTCGACAACCACAGGATGATCACAGCAGGGGGCGGACAGGTGCGAATAGGCAGCCATTTCTACCAGAACGTACAGTTGTGGGATTTTATCAGGGAGCTTACCCTGAAAGTCAAGCAACGCTCTTACTTGGCATCTCATCCGGCCGAATCCTATACCCCTAAACGTCCTTTTGTACCGGAACCTGCATGCGAACTTACCGCCAAACGTCTTTACGAATGCATTAACTTTTATCTCAATGACCAGGTGATCCTCCTTGCGGAACCGGGGGATGCTTTTTGTGCAAGCCCCGAATTCCATATAGAAGAAGCTGAGAATTTTATCGTGCAGGATTATTATTGCTCAATAGGTTTTTGCACTCCTGCTGCTCTCGGAGTTTCTTTGGCCCGTCCCGGTAAACGGCCACTGGTTCTCACGGGCGACGGCGCCTTCCAGATGACAGCCCAGGAGGTTTCGACCCTTGCCCGCCTTCGCTGCCCTGCCATTATCATAGTCATCAACAACGACGGCTACCTCATTGAACGCCGTCTCCATGAAGACGGGCCATATAACGACATCCAGATGTGGCAATATTCTAAACTGCCCGGTATTTTTGACAACTCATCCTTTGTGATAGGTCTCAGGGTCACCACCGAAGAAGAACTCGAACAGGCAGTGAAAACCGTCATTGCCGAAAAAGACAAGCTGGTGCTTATCGAAGCTTTCATCCCCGGCCGGGATTGTTCAAAAGGCCTCGAACGCCTGGGCGAATCTTTCAGGCAGGCACAGAAGAAGTCGTGAACCGGGAATCGTAAGTCGTAATGATCAGAAAGGCAGGTCGTCGGCAGGCATGATGCTGGGTTCATTCATATAATCGGGAGGAGGGGCCTCCTGCGAGGGGGCTGACCTTTCTTTCCTGACTGCCTTCCAGGCTTTGGCTTCGGTATACCATCGGCCGTTGTATTCCCGGCTTTCAAGATCAAAAGAGATCTCGAATTGTTCTCCTTCATTCAGCCTGGCCTGGTCTATCTTTTCACCCCAGAGTGAGAAGCAGACTTTTCTTGTGATCTG
>JAPLDN010000205.1 GCA_026391755.1 Bacteroidota bacterium | reverse complement strand
TGATGCATTCGACTTTATAAGGCGAAGGGTCGAACAGATTATTGTACCGGCGCATGTGTCGGCACAGATACTTTGCCACCAGGATCCCGATGTGGCAGGTTCTATGGTAAGATGGCTTGACGTCAATCCCGAAATGAAAGTTATTACCAGCACCCGGACCAATATCCTGATCTCTCATTATGGCAGGGACGACTACAATTTCTTCAACATTACCGAATCCTCGACGTATACATTTTCTTCGGGCCGCAGCATCCGTTTTGTCGAAGCACCATTCCTGCATTTCCCCGGCGCTTTCGCCACATATGACCAAACCTCATCCTTCCTGTTTTCGGGCGATATATGGGCGGCTATCGATATGGACTGGAAACTGGTGATCAGTGATTTTCATAAGCATGAATTTAAAATGAACCTGTTCCACCTGGATTATATGGCCGGCAATATTGCCACAAGGGGTTTTATTGACCGTTTAAAAGGCATTGAGGTCAGGGCTATACTGCCCCAGCACGGCTCGGTGATCCCTGAACCTTTTGTGCAGGATGCATTCCGCTATTTAGCCAATCTGCGTTGCGGGCTCGATATCCTTTATCCCGATAAAAAAAGAAGATAGTAAAGCTTATTTAAAGCGATTGATACATGTCAGAAGATTTAAAGAAAAGAATACAGGAGCTTGAGTCGGAGCTCAAAGTGGTAAGGCTTGCTTCCATGCAATGGGAAGAGATACAGAGAACCTATCAGAAATCGAATGACCGGCTTCAAGAGGTTTTCGGAGAGCTCAACCAGGTTAGCGAACGGCTCACCATGGCCTTTGAAGCCAGCCAGCTGGCCTGGTGGGATTGGGATTTCAAAAGCGGGAAGCTGGATTGCAGTGAGAATATGGCTTTGCTGCTTGGGCTGAAAAAAGAATTCCTGCCTGCAACATTTTCGGCTTTCCTCGAGCTTATTCATCATGAGGATGCACCCGAAGTAAAAGCAAACCTTGAAAGACATCTGAACGGTGCAACAGACTATTTTGAATCGGAATACAGGCTGAAAACCTCGTCGGGAGAGTGGAAGTGGGTGTTTGACAAAGGAAAGATACTTGAAAAGGATATACTTGGGAAACCTTCAAGGCTTCTTGGAGTGACGATGGACGTAGAACGGAAAAAAGTCCATGAAAAGAAGCTTCTGACCGAATTTGAAAAAGCCGACGAAGCCAACAGGGCTAAAAGCTCATTTCTCTCAACGATGGCACATGAGATATTCACTCCCCTCTCGGGAGTGGTGGGTATGGCCGAGATACTGAAGCAATCTGAGCTTTCACCTGAACAGATGGAATATCTTGAGATTATTGTGGATTCGGCAACCAACCTGCTTTCGGTATTTAATACCATCATGGACTTTCTGAAGATCGAAGCCGACCAGATCGAGCTCACAAGTTCTTTCTTCAGTATATATGACGTTATTGAGGAACTTCTGTCGGTAATCGTACCCGAAGCCGCGGAAAAAGGGCTGGAGGTGATTACTTTCATCGACCCGAACATCCCCACGCAGGTCAAAGGAGATCCTGCAAGGTTAACCCAGGTGTTAAGGGTGTTTGCTGATAACGGGGTGAAATTTACAGAGAATGGAGAGATTACGATTGAAGCTCATTTCCTTTCCTGGGATGAGGATAACGTTAACATCCAGTTCAGGGTTACCGATACGGGCATTGGTATTTCCGAAGAAGCCATGAAAAGGATATTCACTTCATTTACCAGGATAAGTCCGTCGACAGGAAAATACGGAGGCAGCGGGCTTGGCCTTGCCATAGCCAGGCACCTGATCTCGAAAATGAAAGGAGAAGTAAATGTCGAAAGCACACCTTCCAAAGGCTCTTCTTTCATCTTTAATGTAATTCTTGAAAAAGCTCCCGGGTCTGAACCTCCTGCAGCTGATCCGAAAATAAAGGGCCTCAAAGTAATTGTGATTGATCCTTCGTCAGTCAATGCAAAGGTGTTAATGGATTACCTGGGCAGGCTGGACTGCGATGTCGAACATTTTATCACCTTAACCGACGGCTTGCAGGAGATCTCTCACAGGAATAAAATCAATAAGCCTGCCGACCTGGTCATTGTTGACCTTGAGGCAGCAAAGCTGGCCCAGGGATCATTCACACCCAACCCGGCCTGGGCGAAGATCGGTAAACTGTTACTTCATTACCAGGGTTCGTCCATCCCGGATAAGATCTCCGAAATGGGATTCGGCTGCGTTCTAAAACGTCCGTTCCTCCCTGAAGAATTATGGTTTTCTGTTTATAATACGATTACAAATAAGATCATAAGGCCTGTTGCAGAGGTTCCAGCGAAACCCCTTCCCAGGACTGAGACCAGGAAACTCATGATCCTGCTTGCCGAAGACAATCTTATCAACCAGAAGGTTGCTACCGTTACCCTCAGCAAACTGGGTCACCATATCGATGTGGCCGAGAATGGAAAAATTGCAGTGGACATGTTTAAAAAGAACCAATACGACCTCATCATTATGGATATCTTCATGCCCGAAATGGACGGGCTCCAGGCAAGCAGGGAGATCAGGCTGATCGAACAGTCTGATCCTTCAAAAAAGGCCATTCATATTTGTGCCATCACTGCCAATGCCGATAAAGATGATGAGGAGAAATGTTTTGAGGCCGGTGTAAACAGTTATATCACAAAGCCTTTTAAACTGGAAGAGCTGATAGAGATACTCGACAGCATCCGGTAAGGGGTTATAAATGCCGGCCAACCTTTTTATACAGGAACACTCTTTATAAAACATTAATGATACAGACCTTGGTGAACAATATTTTTTCGTAATTTTGCGTTTCATTTTATAAACCTACAAATCAATATAATATGCAGAAAATTTTGCTTTCAGTCCTGTTCGTAATGTTCGCTGCTTTTGCAGTAAATGCCCAGGATGCAGCCCAGCAGCCACCGGTAAACCCGAATGCTCCCGAAATTTCTTTTGATAAACTGGTGCATGATTACGGCACAATCTTCCAGGGCGCCGACGGAGCCTGCGAATTTAAATTCTCAAACACCGGGAAAGAACCTTTGATCCTTTCCAAACCAATCACATCCTGCGGATGTACAACCTCTTCATGGCCACAGGAACCTGTACTCCCAGGTAAAAGTGACGTGATCAAGGTGACTTACAACACGAATAACGTTGGCCCTATCAATAAGACCATTACTGTTAATTCGAATGCCAAGTCAGCATCTATCAGGTTAACTATCAAAGGGACTGTTGTTGCAAAACCGGTTTCAACAACACCGGAAAAGCAAGCTGAACAGGGCGCGACCCCCGTCAGCAAGTAATTATAAATTAATCTCTTTCAGTGTAGCCAGCCAAAAGCTGGCTTTGCTGCTTTATCAAAAACTTCAGCCATGCCAACTATCTCAGACCGTGGACAAATCTGTCCTCCCTCTCCAATCCGAAAATTAGTTCCCTTCTCCGATGAAGCCAAGAAAAAAGGCATCAAGGTTTACCATCTTAATATAGGGCAGCCCGATATCCCAACACCGGAAAATGTGATGAACAAGATCCGGAATACCGACCTGAAAGTAATTGAATACAGCCATTCGGCAGGGATCCCATCATACAGGAAAAAGCTTGCCGAATATTACCATAAATGCGGGATAGAGGTCAGTCCTGAAGAAATGATCGTTACCACCGGTGGAAGCGAAGCGATCATGTTTGCCATGTTCACCTGCATGAATCCGGGTGACGAGATCATCATTCCCGAGCCTTTTTATGCTAACTATAACGGGTTCTCGGTTGCTGCAGGAGTGGTTGTCAGGCCGATCGATTCCATCATTGAAAACGGCTTTGCACTTCCCCCTATGGCAGCGTTTGAAAAAGCCATAACGCCAAAGACAAAAGCCATCATGGTTTGCAATCCGAACAACCCGACAGGTTATCTTTATTCAAGGGAAGAACTGGAGCTTCTTAAGGAGATCGTGCTGAAGCATAAGCTGTTTTTATTTGCAGATGAGGTCTACCGTGAATTCGTATATGACGGGCAGGAGCATTATTCGGTAATGAATCTTAAAGGGATAGAGCAGAATGTAGTTCTACTCGATTCCATCTCAAAGCGCTACAGCGCATGCGGAGCAAGGATAGGTGTGATGATATCCCATAACAGGGAAGTGATGTCTACTGCCATGAAATTTGCCCAGGCGCGACTGAGCCCGCCAACCTTTGGCCAGATCGTCGGGGAAGAAGCCATCAGCACACCTGATTCATATATAAAAGACGTGCTTGCCGAGTACCTTCAGCGCCGTAATCTGGTCGTTGAATCCATTAATAAAATGAATGGCTGCTTCTGTCCTAACCCGGGCGGAGCTTTTTATGCCATGGCCAGGCTCCCTATCGATGATTCGGATAAATTTTGCCAGTGGTTGCTGCAGGATTTCAATTGCGACGGAAAGACCGTGATGCTGGCCCCGGGAACGGGATTCTACTCCACTAAAGGAAGAGGGATAGATGAAGTACGAATCAGTTATGTGCTTAATGTGAACGATCTGCGCGAATCCATGAAATGCCTCGACGCGGCGCTTAAGGTCTATCCAGGCAGAAAATCGTAATCCGTGATCCGTGATCCGGAAACCGTTAATCGTGACTCGGTTCCCAATTCTCGGTTCACGAGTCACGAGTCCACGAGTCACGGGTATAGCAGATACCTCGCCCTGATCTTCTTAAAGGCTTCAATGCCGGCTTTCCAGCTGCTTCTTATATCTTCTTCTTTCATGCCTTTGATGATCTGCTCCTGTAGTGCTGAAGTGCCTGAAAGCTGATCAAAATAAGGATTAAAAAAATCGGGCTTACTGCCAAGGGAATGAAACGCTTTGATCAGCCAGGAAAGGTTTATCCGGCCTTTGTCGGCCATATGCTGCTCGTAATAATGCTGCAGGTTCTCCCCGAAACAGGTCTTGTCTTTATACATGGGTTTGGAATCCATTCCTTTGATAGCTTCAGGGGTGAAGCTGAAAGGGTAGCCCTGCAAGCCGGGGTGACCGTAAACTTCGAAAGGTATTTGCGTTCCCCTTCCCACGCTGATGACCGTGCCTTCGAACAGGCATAGCGAAGGATAGAGCAGTATGGAATTGGCATCGGGCAGGTTGGGTGAGGGTTTTGCAGTGGGGAACCATGCAGTCTGGTGTGTATAGTTCTCTAAAGGTAAAACGCTTAGATCGCAGCTTATCCCTCCCTTAAGCCATCCTTCTCCATTCACCATTTTTGCATACTCTCCAATGGTCATCCCGTAAACAAGCGGGACAGGGTGCATGCCGACGAAGGATTTATATTTGAGATCGAGTACAGGTCCGTCAATATAAAACGCGTTGGGATTTGGCCTGTCAAGAACAAGTACCTGGACATGGTTCTCGGCACAGGCTTCCATTACCAGGCTTAAGGTACTTATATAGGTATAAAAGCGAGCCCCAACATCCTGTATGTCAAATACTACCATGTCGAGCCCTGCCAGGTCCATGGCAGCAGGCTTTTTCTTTAAGCCGTAAAGTGTTATGATCCTCAGTCCTGAACCGGGATCCGTATAATCAGTTGATAATTGTCCGGCCTCATCTTTCATCTTAAACCCATGTTCGGGTGAGAAAACCACTTCCACATCTATACCTGAATTAATCAGAGTGTCAACGATATTCGTGTTCCTTACAATGGAAGATGCATTGGCAACCACACCTATTTTTTTGCCATGAAGGATCTTAATGTACCTGTCGGTTTGATATGCGGCCGGTTTTACCTGGGTAAAAGCTGCCAGGTTAAATCCAAGAATAAGTAGTACCGTCAGGATAAGTTGGGGTTTGATTCTCTTGAGCATGGAATAAGTTTCTATTTTTGTAAAGATAAATCAATTTGCTTGAACACCGATCTCTTCATAGCTCACCGGATGATAAAAGGCAGCAGGGGGCATTACTCCCGCCCTGTGATCAGGATATCCATCCTGGCTATTGCATTGAGCCTAACGATCATGTTCGTCTCCATTGCCATTCTCACGGGCTTCCAGCAGGAAATCCGTGATAAAGTTATCGGATTTACAGGACATATCCAGATTACAAGATTCTCGGAAAATACCAACCTTGTACCGTTCCCTGTTGAAAGCCGGCAGCCGTTTCTTTCGGGTCTGAGGCTCCATCCGAAGATTAAATATATACAGGCCTATGCAAGTAAGGCAGGGATTATAAGGACTTCCGACCAGATACAGGGTGTGGTCCTTAAAGGAGTGGGAGTCGATTATAACTGGGTATTCTTTCGTAAACGGATGGCCGAAGGGACTATCCCTGATTATTCCGATACCGCCCGGAAAAATGACGTGATCATATCGAGGAGTCTGGCCAATTTGCTGAACCTCAATGTCAACGACCCGGTAAGAATGTATTTTATCTATGGGGAGCATACTATTGGCAGGAAGTTCAGGGTCAGCGGAATTTTTGAAACAGGACTGGAGGAATTCGACAAGTTGTATGTAATCGGTAACCTGGTCCACATACAGAAGATCAACGGATGGAACAGTAGTCAGATCGGGGGATTCGAAGTAGTGCTCAATGATTTCAGGGATATTGAGGAGATGGGGAAATATGTATACCACCAGATCGGTTTCCAGCTGGATGCTTCTACAATCTACCAGTTGTATCCCCAGATCTTTGACTGGCTTGCTTTGCAGGATATGAATGTGGTTATAATTCTTGCGCTGATGATCTCGGTTTCAGCTATCACCATGATCTCCACTTTGCTGATACTGATCCTTGAGAGGACTTCAATGATAGGTGTACTCAAAGCCCTTGGACTATCCAGCCGGCGTATCAGGAAGATCTTTGTTTATCATGCATTGTATATACTGGGGTGGGGAATAAGTATCGGAAAC
>JAPLDN010000429.1 GCA_026391755.1 Bacteroidota bacterium | reverse complement strand
GGCAGTAATAACAACACAAATTAGTGCTCCATAAAATTGGGATGGCAAAATTTCAATATCAGAAATCTTAAAAATAACTGCCGAGGCAACAAATAAGAAACTAAAAGAAATAATGCCATAAATCCAATGTTTACTTTTATTTTTCATATTATCAGGGATTAGAACTTGGGTAATGCAGAAGAATCTTTGGGTAAAAGTATTAAACTATTTCGAACAAACTGCGATTTTAAAAGGGTGCAGTATCCTGAAGTGAAAACTAATATTGACCAACCCTTACTATGGCAACCATACCCAATCCCTCTTTTTATGTCTAAGTGATTAAGGTGGTCAATCAAAATCTGCGGTCGGTGGTCAACACAACCATTTTCTCAACTCTGGTTACCTAACCTTTTTTCAGGTAAGGTTCAAGGCTTGAAATTGTGCGATTTTTCTTCAGAAGCTGGCCGAAACCTGGCCGGAAAGAAAAAACGACTCACAAATGTATCTGTAAGTCGTTGATTTCCTTGTCTCCCCGCCAGGATTCGAACCTGGGACCCATTGATTAAGAGTCAATTGCTCTACCAACTGAGCTACGGAGAGGTTTGGGGGTGCAAAGATAGAAATTTTCCATGGAATGATAAAAGGATTGGGCGAAATATTTCATTTCGCGCGTTTTCTGTACTTTTGGACTTCGGTCATCGGGATCAGACATCAGATATCTGATATCAGATAGCGGATAACCGACGGCTTAATGACGGCAGGAATATGAATCTAAAAAAGGAATTTAAATCAGCCCTGAATGTGATGAATGGGATTGAGCAACCTGATCCTGTCAATGCTGATGCGCTCAGGAAACTTAAAGCAAAACGGCCCCTATCGCTGAGCACCGAAGAATTTGTTCATGGCATCAGGTCGGGCAACCGCACTATTCTCAGCAAAGCGATCACCATGGTTGAGAGTTCGCTTCATTCCCATCAGCAAAAAGCCCAGGATATCATCAATGCCTGCCTCCCCTATTCGGGAAAATCAATCCGGATAGGAATCACAGGGGTCCCGGGAGTCGGTAAGAGTACTTTCATCGAAGCGCTGGGCATGTTTCTCACTTCTCATGATCATCAAATAGCGGTCCTGGCCATTGATCCGAGCAGTACCCGTTCCAAAGGCAGTATCCTTGGTGATAAAACGAGGATGGAAGAGTTGGCGGTCAATGCGCAAGCATATATCAGGCCTTCCCCTTCGGCCGGTTCTCTCGGGGGTGTTGCGCGCAAGACAAGAGAAACCATCATCCTTTGCGAAGCAGCAGGGTTTGATGTGATCCTTGTTGAAACTGTAGGAGTAGGCCAATCCGAAACCACGGTAAGATCCATGGTGGACTTTTTTTTGTTGCTGATGCTTGCAGGAGCAGGGGATGAACTCCAGGGGATCAAACGAGGGATCATGGAAATGGCCGACGCGATTTTCATCAACAAAGCCGACGGCGATAATGTCAATAAAGCCAAGGCCGCAATGATTGAATACAAGAACGCCCTGCATTTGTATCCGCCTGCCGAAAGCGGCTGGAACCCTGTCGTGGATCTTTGCTCCGCCCAGGCCAGGACTGGTATTGAAACCGTCTGGACTTACATAGAAAACTACAGAGAAACCACGAAAGCCAGCGGGTTTTTCGAGCATCAACGAAAAGAACAGTTCAGGCAGGTACTGACTGAAACCATCGACCAAGCGATAAAACACGATTTCTACGGCCGCAAGGATATCGCACAGGCCCTGGCGTTTTATGAAAAAGAAGTCATTGCGGGAAATATTAGTCCGTATACAGCAGCGGCGATGCTACTGGAGAAAAATAAGTAGTGAAAAGCGAAGCATCTCACACAAGCTGCTTTGGCTGTAAGGAGCGAAATATATCGCAAAAGTCGCCTTGGCTTATCGAAGCGAAACTGGGAATTAAGGAGATTTTGGGTAATGTGAAGTTGAGCGCAGATAAGGCGCAGCGACGTTGCGTATATATGAGCGATAGGCGCAGCCGCGATGTAAGGTTGCGAGCGACAGGCGCAGCAGCGGTGTGAAGATGTGAGCGTTCTCAATACTTTTTTACAAACGGCGCAATCTTCCAGTACAGCTCCGAAGGATTGAAGGGCTTGATGATATACCCGCTCATGCCGTAAGTATAGATCTTTTCGCGGTCTTCAATAAAAGCTGAAGCCGTCAACGCGATGATTGGCAAGTCTTTGTTCGGGTTATCCTCCATTTTACGTATCTCGAGAGTGGCATCATACCCGTTCATCTCAGGCATGTGAAGGTCCATTAAAATCAGGTCATACCTGTTATGCCTTGCCTTTTCAACCGCTATTTTCCCATTCTCTGCCACATCCACATTCACATCCCATTTCATTAAAAACTTTGAGACGATCTTCTGGTTTACGAGATTGTCCTCTACCACCATAACCCTTAACCCTGCCAGGCTCTGGAAGCTTGCTCTCATCAGCATATCCTCGTCGAGGTGCGTCTTTTCACTGCGGATAAACGGCATGGTCACCGAGAAAATGCTCCCCTGGCCTACATTGCTTTTTATTTCGATTTTACCTCCCTGCATTTCAACCAGCTTCTTGGTTATTGCAAGCCCAAGCCCTGTGCCACCGTATTTGCGGGTTGTGGATGAAGACGCCTGGGTAAAACTTTCGAACACAAATTGCAGCTTATCCCCTGGAATACCTATCCCTGTATCGGATACCCTGATCACGATATCAACATAATTATCCCTGCTTCCAATCAAGGCAGCTTCCACAAGGACTTTTCCCTTATCGGTAAATTTGATGGCATTGCCAACCAGATTGATCAATATCTGTGACAGCCTGGCCGAATCGCCGATGATCACATCCGGGACATTCTGGGCAAGTTTAAACTCAAGTGTAATTTCTTTTTGTGTAGCCTGGTAATCAAAACTCTGGTGGATCCCGTTCATGAGTTTCCTCATCTCGAATTCAATGGCCTCAAACTCTATTTTACCGGCATCAATTTTCGAGAAGTCAAGAATATCGTTGATCAGGTGCAGGAGGTTTTCGGCCGAGAACTCAAGGATCTCGATATCTTCGAGCTGGTCCTCCCTGGGATTCTCTTCTTTTAAAAGTTTTGCCGTATTAACGATGGCATTCAGGGGAGTGCGGATTTCGTGGCTCATGGTCGAAAGAAACAGCTGCTTGGCATGGGCAGCTTCCCTTGCCTGGTCACGGGCGATTTTCATTTCCTCTTCGGCTTCTTTCCTCTTTTGCACTTCCTGTTCAAGGACTATGCGTTGTTTGTAAAGGTTAACAAACAAGGTGACCTTCCCGATAAACAGGTCGGGGATGATGGGTTTGGCAATAAAATCAACAGCGCCTGTTTTAATGCCCTTTGTCCTGTAATAATTCTCATTGTAGATCGCAGTGATATAGATTATTGGAAGCAAAATATTTTTTTGATCCTGGCGGATGATCTCTACGGTTTCAAAACCATCCATTCCCGGCATCTGCACATCCATCAGGATCAGGGCGAATTCCAGTTGCTTTGTTTTTTCGATAGCCTCGAGGCCCGATTTAGCCCTTACCATTTCAACATCCAGATCGGATAGCAATTCTTCAATGACAATGATGTTGCTCACATTGTCATCCACGATCAGTATTCTTGGTTTAAAGCTCATAGGTATAATAATTATAGCATTCTAATTATAAACTATTCAGAAACGCGGCAATTTCTTCAAGTGGCAGAACATGATCCACCGCGCAGGCCTGGATTGCTGCTTTAGGCATGGAGTCCACTTCAGCTGTATCGGGGTCCTGGACAATAGCCAGGCCACCCATTTCCTTGATCCGTTTCAGCCCGAGGCTGCCGTCATTATTTGCCCCCGTAAGAATAATGCCGATGAGGTGTTCCCTGTAAGCTTCAGCAGCCGTCTCGAATAACACATCGATCGAAGGCCTTGCGTAATTCACACGTTCATCAACTGTGAGCGTGAAAGTCTGGTCGGGCTCAACAAGGAGGTGATAATTCGGGGGAGCCACATAGGCATAGCCTGGCTGGGGTTGTTCTTTTTCATCTGCTTCTTTAACCTTCAGACGTTTCAGGTCGTTAAGGATATGAATGAGATAGTTCTCCGAATCAGGACTTATATGCTGCACAATGATCACAGGAAACTTAAAATCCCTGTTCAGGTTTCGCAACAAGGTTTTCAGGGCATTCAAACCACCTGCCGAAGACCCCACAACAACCGCATTGTATTTCCTGGCAGGCGTCATACTTTGTACTTTTTAAGATAAATCCTCTCACCGGTCACCAGACCGTCAAAATTATCGTAATATCCCGAAAACTGCAGGTTTTCTTTTGAACCAAGGCAAAGCACCCCTCCTCCTGTCAGGGAATCGGCAAAAAGTCCTATCACCTTATCCTGAAGCTGGCGGTCGAAGTAGATAAGCACATTGCGGCAAACCACCATATGGACTTCAGCAAACACCGAATCGGTGACCAGGTTATGCGTGGCAAACACTATGTTTTTTTTAAAGGAATCCAATAGTTTGGCCGATTCATAGTTGGCAGTATAATAATCGGAAAACGAAGCTTTACCCCCCGCCCTCTGGTAATTCAGGGTGAAGTCCTTCATCCTGCTGATAGGATAAATACCTTCTTTTGCCTGTTTAATAATGACGGGATTGAAATCGGTGGCATAGATCTGGGTCCTGTTATACAAACCCTCTTCCTTCAGAAGAATGGCCATGGAATATACTTCCTCACCGCTGGAACAGCCGGCATGCCATATCTTGATAAAAGGATAGGTCTTCAGCACAGGGACAACATGCTCACGTACCGCCTTATAAAATGAAGGATCCCTGAACATCTCCGTTACGTTGATGGAAAGGTCCATAAGCAGCTGGTCAACAAATTTATGATTGATCAAAGACTCATGGATCATCTGGGAAATGGAGCTCATGCCCGAAAGATGGAAACGGTTGAGCATCCTCCTTTTTATATGGGCCTGGGAATAATTGCGGAAGTCATAGCCATACTTATCATAGATCGCCTGGATCAGTAACCTGATCTCGATATCCTGGTTTTCCAGCTGCTCTTCCTGCGATTTCTTCATAACTTATTTATACAGCCAAACTCTTAGCAAAGATAACAGCTTTTGACTGTCGACCGGTTTAGCCAGGTAATCATTCGCTCCGGCTTCAATACAATGGTCCCTGTCCTCCTTCATAGCTTTAGCGGTAAGCGCTATGATCGGGAGGTTCTCATATTTCTGCATCTTCCGTATGAGCCCGATGGCTTCGTACCCGTCCATCTCGGGCATCATGATATCCATAAGCACCAGGTTTATCCCGGGATTAGCCTTGAGTCTATCAATCCCTTCAAGGCCATTCCCTGCTGAAATGACATTCAGCCCTCTCTCCTCAAGCACTGCGGTTATGGCAAACACATTACGGGAATCGTCATCAACAAGCAGTATAGTGCGGTCATGAAACACATCTTCCTGGCCGTAAAGCATCCTGATCATATCCTGCTTTTCCTGGGGTAGATTGGCTTCTATCCTGTGAAGGAAGAGCGATGTCTCGGCAAGCAGACGTTCGGGCGAGCGTATGCCTTTGATGATGATACTGTCGGCATACTTTTGAAGTTTGTCTTCTTCCTCCCTCGATAGGTCCTTGCCTGTATAAATTATGATAGGAAGGTTTACGAGCCTGTTGTTTGCCCTGATTTTTTCAATAAGCTCAAATCCGCTCATATCCTTCAGTCCCAGGTCAAGGATCAGGCAATCGAAATTCTCTCTCTCGAGCAGCTGGTAAGCTTCGGCGCCTCCTCCTACTGAAGTTGTGGTCACATCTCCGTTACCTATAAGTTCCACAATGCTCATTTGAGTTGCGGGATCGTCATCGACCACCAGCAATTTTTTCATGGGTTTGGAGATGACATCTTCGATCCTCACGAAGGCATCCCTGAGTTTATCAATGCTGACCGGTTTAGTCAGGTAGCCCACAGCGCCCATCTGCAAGGCTTCCTTCGACTTATCCATAGCCGAGATAAAGTGAACCGGGATATGCCTTGTTTTTGCATCCTTGTGGAGCCTGTCCATTACCTCCCATCCGTCTATTCCCGGGAGACCTATATCCAGCACAATAGCGCTGGGCACATGCAGGTCGGCCAGGTACAATCCACTCTCCCCGTCCTGCGCTACCAGGCATTTATAGCCTTTCTCTTCAGCAAGGTCGAAAAGGATTTTCGAAAAAGCCGGGTCGTCTTCGATGATCAGCAATATCTTATCCCCTTTTTGCAGGTTATCCCTGTGGTCATGCTGGGGGTTCTCATTGGCTAAAGCCCTCGGCTGGCGGTGTTTTGGTTCTGCAGGAGTTGAAAAAGCAGGCGTTTGGATTTGTTTCTGGGGAGCCTGCTTTGAATGGATTTCTTCATATTTCTCAGGGAGCAGAAGGCTGAAAACAGAGCCCTTTCCTTCTTCGCTTGTAAGCCGGATATCCCCTCCCATCACCTGGGCAAAAGAACGTGAAATGGTGAGCCCCAGGCCTGTGCCGCCGAAACGTCTGCTTGTGGTTCCGTCGGCCTGCTGGAAGGCTTCGAAAATAATGTTGAGCTTATCCTTCGGTATCCCAATCCCTGTATCCGTTACATTGAACAGCAGGGAGGATTCCATATTCAGTGACGTACCGCTTAGTTCAAGCGCATAAGACGGTCTCCTTACTTCCAGGGCTATGGTTCCTTTCTCGGTAAACTTCAGCGCATTGGAAAGAAGGTTCTTTAAAATCTGCTGCAACCTCTGGTTATCCACGAAGATATTTGAAGGCACCTTCCCGTCGATATGCAGGTTGAAGCCGAGGCCTTTCTTCTCTACCATGGGTTTGAAAAACATATCCATCTGGTTCAGGATCTCTTTCAGGTCGATGGTCTCGGGATGCAGTTCGATACGGCCGGCCTCTATCTTGCTGAGGTCAAGGATCTCATTGATCAGGTCCAGCAGATCGCTGCCTGAGCTGTTGATAGTGTCGGCATACTCGATCTGTTTGTCGGTAAGGTTTTGCCTTTTGTTTTCAGATAACAACTGTGAAAGGACAATGATGCTGTTTAGCGGAGTTCGCAGTTCGTGCGACATATTCGCAAGGAATTCCGATTTGTATTTGCTGGCAATTTCCAGGTCTTTTGCCTTTTCTTCTAACTCGTTCCTGGCCCTGGTGAGTTCCGTGTTTTTCTTGCGGATGTCATCCCTCTGGACCTCCAGAGCTTTGGTTCGTTCCTGGAGCTCTTCGTTGATCACACGCAATTCTTCCTGCTGGGCCTGAAGAGCTTCCTCGGAACTTTTCAGGGCTTTGGTCTGTTCTTCCAGTTCCTCGTTCGTCTGCCGAAGTTCTTCCTGCTGAACCTGCAAGCGTTCGGCCTGCTGCTGGGTCTGGTCAAGGAGTTGTTTCACCATGACCCTTGAAGTTGAAGTATTAAGCGAAATGGCTACCGGTTCAAGCAGCTGTTCCACGAATATTCTCTGAAGCGCAGTGAATACCTCAAGCTTACCCACCTGTAAAACACCTATCAGTTTGTCTTCAAATACAAGTGGAGCGATGATATAGTGTGGGGGTATTTTTTCATCCACTCCAGTATTGAGGCTGGGAGCATTATCCTGAACATCCCTGAACAGGATAATTTCTTTTTCCAGGGCGGCCTGTCCGACGAGTCCCTCTCCGGGTTTCAGCCTGCTGAAATTGCCTTTGCGGTCATGGAATGCATACGTGGCTGTAAGAACCAGATCATCCTGCTCATCCGCCAGGTAAAACAATCCAAGCTGAGCGTCAAGATATACAACAAGAAATCTAATCAAATCATGGGTAACATCATGTATCGTTTTATCCCCGCTGAGTTTTAAACTCAACTCCGCCATACCCGTTTTAAGCCAGTCCTGCTGCCCCATCTCGAGAGAATTTTCACGGAGGGTCGTGGTCATGAGCCGGAGGGCCTTCCCAAGGCTGTCCTTCTCGCTCCTGGGCTGGATATCCCCCGAATAATCTCCTTTGGATATTCTTGTTGCTTCTGCAACAACCGATTTAAAGCTTGCAAGCATTTCATTCACCGATCTGCCAAGACGGTCGTCAGGACCGCGGACGGCCACGCTCTTTTCAAAATCCCCCAGTGACATCGCTTCCGAAACATCGGCGAGTTCCCTGAAGGAATCCACGACACTTGTAAAGCCTGATTTCACATGCCCGATCTCATCTTCCCCGGCCTGAATTTCCATATATGACAGATCTCCCCGGGCAACAGATCCAGCCCATACTGAGAGCTGGTTGATGGGTTTTACAATCATCCGGATGAGTAAAAAAGCAGAAATGATTACAATTAACAGGATAGATCCCACCAGGGGGAGCATCACAAGAATGATAATCGACGAAGCTCCGTATGCCTCATCGGCATTGATCTCCTGGACAAGGACAAAATAGTGATGGTATTTCATCAGGGCGGTCACCGGCATACTCAGTCCTAAAACCTGTGATCCGGCTGAATTCCTGTATACCGAAACACGATATCCTGTATCGGTACTGATTGGGACACCCGATTTCATTAAAACCAGCTGTTTTTCTGCCAGAGGATTGTTTGCTCTCG
>JAPLDN010000038.1 GCA_026391755.1 Bacteroidota bacterium | reverse complement strand
ACGGCCGAAAACTTCCTTTATATGCTCAAGGGAAGTGATTACACTCCGCTTGAGGCCGAACTCCTGGACCTTTGCCTTGTGCTGCATGCCGAACACGGCGGCGGTAACAATTCAACTTTCACAACCCGGGTGGTGAGTTCCAGCGGTACCGATACCTATTCGGCCATTGTTGCAGCTATCGGATCTCTGAAAGGGCCTTTGCACGGAGGGGCCAACATCGAGGTCATCCATATGATGGACAATATTAAAGCAAATATCATGAACTGGGGCAATGATGACGAGGTCACCGCCTACCTTCGCAAGATCCTTAAAAAGGAAGCATATGACAAGAGCGGAAAGATCTATGGTTTCGGGCATGCCGTATACACCGTTTCAGATCCACGCGCCATTCTTCTAAAAGAAAAAGCCCGGCTGCTGTCAAAAGAAAAAGGCCGTGAAAAAGAGATGGAACTCTATGAAGCCATTGAGCGAATCGGACCCGAGATATATTATGAATTCAAGGGAACCAGGGATAAACTTATCTCCCCGAATGTTGACTTTTATAGTGGTTTCGTTTATGAATGCCTGAAGATACCCAAGGAATTATATACACCTTTGTTTGCAATCTCGCGTATAGCAGGCTGGGCCTCCCATCGCCTTGAAGAACTGATCAGCGGCAGAAGGATCATCCGCCCTGCATACAAGGCAGTTGAACCCGATCATAAGTTCATCCCGCTCATCGGGAGAGAATAGGGTACATTTTTTGCATGGCCCGGTTCACGAAGTAAGAAGCAAGTGAAGCGGGCAGAAACTTTGAAACCACGAAATAATTCAGGCGGTTTGTCCATCCGTGGATACAAACCGCTTTTTTTCCGCACATCCTGATAGCATACCCGGCAACCTTATTTGGATCAGCCATGCTCACAAGGCCCTGTGGATGACTCTCCAGAAATTTAGGTGTTTTGATAATGCCTGAACAGCAAACACTGATCCCGATATTCAATGGCTTGAATTCGTAATACAATGAACGCGCAAGGGAAATGAGAAATGCCTTGGATGCCGCGTAGGGAGTAATAAAGACCGGGGCCAGCAGTCCGGCCAGGGATGACATCAACAATATTTTCCCGGTCTTTTTTGTATCCCTGAGATACCCGGCAAAAGCATGCACGAGAAGCATAGCTGTGCGGTTATTCACATCAATGAATCGTTCGAGATTCGCTGCATTATGTTCCAGGAAAGGTTTAACCTCCGACATCGCCGCACAATACACTAGCATACTGCATCCCGTTTCCTGCATCGGGCCCATACATATTTTCCATGCATCCTCATCGGCCAGGTCGAGCTGCAATTTCACGGTTTTAATCCCGTACTTCCTCTCGACCTTCAATACGATCTCATTTAACGCCTCTTCCTGACGATCAATTAGTATAAGGTTAAACCCCTGCGCAGCAAGGCTTTCGGTGAACGCTTCTCCCAATCCGTCAGCAGATCCTGCGATCATGGCCCATTTCCCTTCTTTCATGAAATTTCCTAAATTTACGGCCTGCAATAATACTTAATTTCCGCGGAATGTCTAAGTTGCTGTTTTTCTTCCTCAGGTTAATGAAGGCCTGGCAGTCTGTTGTTCTAAAGATTAAAGGTAAGACTGCGGATGATATCCACTATGAGCGAATCGTTTCGGGTAAGGCATGGGATGAATTCTGCGATAACCTTAAAGCAGCCGGTGCGGCCCTGAAAATGCCGGGTGCACCAGGGGATGCTTTCAACCAGGCCGAAGGCTTGCGTTACCTGAGCCGACTGACCAGGGGCGGACTTGAAGCCTTCATGGAATATAATGACCCCTCGTTTCCTGTCCTCAGGCGTACCGCCCATGAAACAATCAAACTGGGAGCCGACAACCCCGACAATTACTATTTCAACGCCCAGATCAGCGGGGAGTTTGAATACCGTCTAAAAGGAAAGAGGAATACAGTGCATTATTTCGGTCTGTTCACCCAGAACGGGAATTACGGGACTACAGGAGGAATGGCGCCATGCGCGGTCCTTCAGCATGATGAAATTTTATATGAGCCCGACGGCAGTTTTGAAGTCATCCTGAGCAGGGAAAAGAAAGGAAAGAACTGGCTTAAGATCGAGGAAACTACCAGCATGTTGATGCTTCGCCAGACATTTCTCGACCGCTTTGCCGAAACTCCTGCTGAAGTAAGCATCGAGAACCTCGATGGACGGATAAGTCCGGGGAATATTACACCGGCAATGGTTGACGAAGGACTGAAAACCGCATCCATGTTCGTGGGAGGGGCAGCCCTGATGTTTTCCAACTGGGCCAGAGGCTTTAGGGAGCATGCAAACAAACTGCCACTCTTTGATCCGGAAAAATCAAATAGTGCAGGAGGCGATGCCTCTATTATTTATTATCACAGCTATTGGAAGCTGGCTGCTGACGAGGCTTTACTGATAGAGGTACAGCCGCCCGAATGTGATTCCTGGAATTTCCAGCTGAACAACTACTGGATGGAGTCACTTGACTACAGGTATTTTACTATATGTATAAATAAAGCTTCGGCAAAATATGAACCCGACGGCTCTGTAAAGGTGATCGTGGCGCATTCAGATCCGGGAATGCCCAACTGGATCAATACATGCGGGCATTCCGAAGGCACTATGCTCTGGAGATGGTACCGCCTGGCTCCCGGCTCGGCAGCTACAGAACCGGCATGCAGGGTGATAGTAGTCGGCAGTCGGCAGTCGGCAGTCCGTAGTCGGCAGTCCTGAACAGGGATTACCGGTAAATTATATAAAAAATAAAGATAAATGTGTAATTGCCTTCCGCGGTTTAGAATCTAATTTTGCAGGTTAATATGAAAGTCTATCTTAAGAATATGGTTTGTGTCCGCTGTAAACTGGTGGTAAAATCTGAATTGGAGAAACACAATTTTCATGACGTTATCTTAACGGGAGAGGAGATTGAGATCAGTGATGACATGAGCCCCGACAGGATTGACAACCTTAAAATCTTATTAAATGATCTCGGCTTTGAACTCGTCAATGACAACGAGCACATCCTGGTTGAAAAAATAAAGAATTCCATTTCCGACCTGGTATATAATTCAGGGGATTTGCTGAAATCAAATTTTTCGGACCATATCAGTACAAAATTAGGCTACAGCTATCATTATCTCAGCAATCTTTTTTCGGCGATACATGGGAATTCCATAGAAAAATATTATATACGTCAGAAAATTGACAGGGTAAAAGAGATTATCATTAACGAAGATCTTTCCTTCAGTGAAGTTGCTTATAAAGTACATTACAGCTGCACCTCACATCTGTCGGCTCAGTTTAAAAAGGAAACAGGGCTGACACTGACGCAGTTTAAAAAAGTCCATGCAAGCGAAAATAAGCCTATCTGTAAATCATATAAAACATCTTAACAATTGTATAACAGACCGAAAGGCGGATGGTTGTATTTTTGTGTCAGATTTTTAAAATTAATTTAATCCATTTAAAAATTATGAAACCAAAAAGCAAAATAATCATTAGTCTTTTAATGATAACCAGTATATTTATATGCAGCCAGGTAAATGTTCTTTACGCAGGCAACGATAAAACCGTAGAAGCCTCTGTCAGAAATGAATTTACCGACTTCTCCTTAAATTCCCTTGCTCCAACCAATCCAAGGGAAGCAACTTTTGATGATGAAGTTTATTCAATGAATGAATCGATTTTCATCGACCTTAAACCTGCTTTACCCCTCGAAGCTGATATCAATGACGATAATACTGAATCGGATTTGACTTCTGAGAGCAGCTTACCTGAACAGCCATCAGTTTCTGTGAATGCATCTGATAAAAAATCTCCGGAAATGAAACAACTGCAAAAAATCCTTAAAACGTTGTTGGTTTCGCCTGATTTTACACTGAACGAGCAGGAAGACAATGCCGGGTTTTATGTAACCTTTATTCTGTCGGGCAACGGGAAGATCACTGTTAAGGACATGACTGCTCCGTCGAAGCGCATCGAAGAGTACGTAAAACAGAGGCTTTCTGTCTATGTTGCCAATAATTCGAATAACATATACCCCTATACATATAAAGTTAAAATTCGTTTCGAGAACAGTTAATATCAGGTTCTTTTTAAGGAAACTGCAGTCGGAATAACCGATTGCAGTTTTTTTTTCTCCATCCGTTGAGTTTAATACCATGTCAATAAATTGTTTCCCCATAAGAGGATTCTTTTAGAACATTGGTTTATTTTTGCATTCTAATTTCTCCCTGAAAATTTCCGCCAGCTTGCTGAGGAACCCGGGGCCCGGGCTTGACCCCGGAGTTCATGCCATTGAATTATTTAATTATAATGTGTTAATGAATAATAACAACTTCTCTAAACGCCCGCTATTAATCAGAGGTATAAATACGGTATGGAAGAATACATATTTTCTCGGCAGTAAAATTAAGCTTGACAAGGACGACCTTATCAGGAAAGCGAGAAAACAGACTGGCCTGAATGACCTTGGCAGGGATTTTCAGGATGAACCTGTTGAACGGATGCTTAAATCCATCAACGATGAAGCGAATCTTCATCCTGTAGGTCGGTTTATCACCAGGGAAAGACTGGCCAGCCTTATCAGCATCAGGCTGAGGGCCGAATATTATTTTAAGAAACACCCTGAAATACTGGATCAGGAGTTATACCCTGCCTGGATCATTGTAGGCCTTCAGAGGACCGGGACAACAAAACTTCACCGCCTGCTTGCTGTCGATCCCAACCACAGGGTTATCCCCAGCTGGGAAGTGATCAATCCAACGCCGTTAAACCTTGATTTCAGGCCCTCGGGGGTTTATGAAGATCCTAAGAGGGTGAAAGTGGCCCGCAATTCGGTCAGGGCTGTGGAACTCATGTCGCCTGGCTTCTTTGCGATCCATCCTATCGATGCCCTTCAGCCTGAAGAGGATATACTGATGCTCGATGTGAGTTTCCTCAGTACGACTACCGAGGCCATGATGAATGTTCCTTCGTATGCTGCCTGGCTTGAAACAACGGACCAGTCTCCTGCATACGAATATGCAGTTAAACTTCTGAAGTTCCTTCAATGGGTAAAACCGGCAAAGCGATGGGTGCTAAAAACTCCCCATCATCTTGAGTTCCCTCACCTCATCACGAAATATTTCAATGATGTGAAATTCATATGGCCCCATAGGAATATATATGAATCGGTACCATCGTATTTAAGCATGCTTACATACAATTACATGATGTTCAGCGACGATGTGGATGAACGGAAGATTGCGGCCCACTGGGTGAGGAAAACCGGCTATATGCTTGAACAGGCGCTGAATTACAGGTTGCAGGAAGGGAACGGGGAAAAATTCCTGGATATCTACTACAAAGATCTCATTGGTGACTCGATGAAGGAGATGGGGAGGATCTATTCCATGGATGGTGGGTTAAATCAAGCCCTGGTCGAGAGTTTCAGACAACATGAGCTCGAGCACCCTCATCGCAAGCATGGGATCCACCAGTATTCGCTGGGCGATTTCGGGCTTACCGAAGCCGACATTGACCGTCATACTTCGCATTACCAGGATTTTATCAAAGAACATTATGGAAGAAAATAAGCAGGAGAAATACAAGGACCCGTTCAGGGCGACGGTCACCGGCATCCTGGACCTGTTTAAAAAGCAGGTACCGGTTGGAACCATCAATGATTCGGACAGGCTTGACGGTAAGACCGTGGTGGTTGACGGGGCCAGCTCGGGCCTGGGCTTTGCCATCGCAGTTGAAGTTGCCAAACTGGGCGCGAAAACCATTATGGCTTGCAGGAGCGGAATTCCTGTAAAAGGGGAGGAGGTTAAAAAACTCAGCGGGAACCAGGATGTGCATATGTTGCAGGTGGATTTCTCGGATGCGAAGAGCATTGAAAAGCTCGTATCAGAGTTAAAGGAGAACTATGCGCCCATAGATATCCTGATCTGCAATGCAGGTGTGGTCCCTAACAAATCGAGGAAAACGCCCCAGGGGTTTGAAGAAATGTTCATGGTTAATTATTTTTCGAAGTTCCTTTATGTTACAGCCCTTATCGGGAACGGGAGTTTCGGAAAGATAGGATTTACTGCTCAGCCGGGAGAACACTTGACCGGTGATTCAGCTCCCGGAGCTACACCACAGCTTGCCAATCGGGAAGCCGGCCCTGCAAAGACAGGTATTGTTTTTGAAAATAATGGCAGATCCATTCCCAGGATCATT
>JAPLDN010000016.1 GCA_026391755.1 Bacteroidota bacterium | reverse complement strand
GATTCTAATTGAGAAACAACTCTCAGTGGAAATAGGCCAGCAGATAAACCCGGGATGGCTGAGCCTTTTCAATAGGGTTATTATTAAAGACAGTACACGTTTTGACCTTCCACCGGAATATCAAGATCATCTTCCAGGTACGGGAGGATCAGCATCAAAGGCTGCAGCTTGTCTGCAGTTTGAGTATGATATAAAAAGTGGCAGTATTACCGACTTGAGTCTTACTGCAGGCAACAAACCAGATAACAGCAATGCCTCGAATGTATTGGACACGATCCATAGCAACGACTTGGTTATAAGGGATCTTGGTTATTTTACTTTCCGTGTTTATAACAATTAAGAAGTAGTCCACCTTTCAATCGAAAAGTATACCACTTAGTCATCATAGAATGAGAATATAATCTCATTTTTAAAACATGATAAGTATGTATACAAAACAAGAAATCATTATTCGAAGCCACCGTGAAGGTAAAAGTCAACGCCGCATATCGAGAGAACTGCAAGTAAGCCGTAAAACCATAAGCAAGTATGTCGAGGATTACGAGAATCTTCAAAATGGATTAGTCCGGCCAGAAACATCACTTTCGACCTATCTAACGAGTCCTCCAGTTTATCGTATTGGGACAAGAAGCAAGGTTCGTTTGACCCGGGAAGTGCAGACCGTTATAGATGCCCATCTTGAAGCAAACAGCAAGAAAATGCAGCAGGGTATGCGCAAGCAAATCCTGAGGAACATAGACATACTGCAATTGCTTCATGACCAGGGTTTCGGTGTTGGCTACACCACGGTATGTAATTATATCCGGGAAAAGTTAGGAAAACCGGCAGCCAATCAGGAAGCTTTTATCCGTCAGCAGTATGCACCCGGTTCTGTCTGTGAGTTTGACTGGGGCGAGATAAAGCTAACGATATCCGGACATCTGTGGCGTTTTCAACTTGCTGTATTTACTTCGGCTTACAGCAATTACCGCTATGCTATGATTTACAGGCGTCAGGACACGCTGGCTTTTATGGAATCACATGTTTCATTTTTCGAACACATAGGTGGCGTTTACCACCAGATGGTTTATGACAATATGCGCGTTGCTGTTGCCAAATTTATCGGCAAGCACGAGAAAGAGCCCACCAGGGCTTTGCTCCAGCTCAAGGGCCATTACCAGTTTGGCCATCGTTTTTGCAATGCCTATAGCGGAAACGAAAAAGGGCATGTTGAGCGCAGTGTGGAATACATCCGCAGAAAAGCGTTTGGTTTTAAAAGCGACTTTGCCAGTTTGGAACAGGCCCAGCAATACCTCGGATCGATTATCGGCAAATTAAATCAGGCCAAACAGCAATTAACCGGTCGTACTGCAATGGAAATGTTTGCTGATGAAAAAGACCTTTTATGGCCATACCCCGGGCTATTGGCATGTTCGGATTCTGAACAGCTTCGGGTCGATAAATATGCCACGATCAGCTACTGTACCAACCGTTATTCGGTATCTGATAAACTGGTTGGGTGTTTTGTTGACGTTAAGGTATTTAGTCATAAAATTGAAGCTTACTTCGAGAACAAGTCAGTTGCATCTCATCAGCGCGACTATGGCAAACATCAATGGATCATCTCCATTGAACATTATCTGGATACCCTGCGGCAAAAGCCCGGAGCCTTGAATGGAAGTGTAGCCCTGACATGCAGCCCATATCTGGAAAAGCTATATCAGCAATTTTACCTGAGTGCTCCCCGCGACTTTATCGACCTGCTCCATTATTGCCGCCAGAATAAAATCAGCGAAGAAAACCTGGAAGCTACCGTGTTGCGGTTGGTTAGCCTTTGTACCCAAAGTATAACCACAGAGAAGCTAACAGCTCTTTTAGGCAATAAACCCAGAGAAGATGCCAAACCGGTGTCCGTAAATAACCAAACGGCTTATCTGGCCCAGGAACAACTCAAACAGGTTACCGCACTATTAATGAATTAATCCAACCGAAAAATGAAATTGCAAAGCGAAATAAAATCAGAAATCATCCGGTACAGTAAAGAACTCAGGTTACCTGTTTTCCGCAACGAGTTTGAACAGGTGGCTCGCGATGCGGCCAAAGAAGGAACAGACTATGAAACATTCCTTCTGCGGTTAATGGAACGGGAATATGATACCCGCCTGGAAAACCGAAAGAAAGCACAGATCAGGCAAGCTGGTTTTCCGGCCAAACTATACCTGCATGATTTAAAGCGTGATTTGCTCCCGGTCGATGCGGCAGAAAAACTCACCTTGCTCGAACGGCTTGACTTTGTAGCCTCCGGAAGAAATATCATACTGGCCGGAAATCCGGGAACAGGCAAAACCCATATCGCGACCGGACTTGGCCTGAAAGCCTGCCTGCAAGGGTACAAGGTCTATTTTACCACCGTACACGGCTTGCTTACTCAATTACGCGAATCCCATGCACAGCGAACCCTGCGGCAGATGGAACTGCGTTTTGAAAAATATGATCTGGTAATTTGTGATGAATTTGGTTATATCTCTTTTGACAAGCAAGGAGCTGAACTACTCTTTAATCACCTCTCGCTCAGGGCAGGTCGCAAGGCAACCATTATTACCACAAATCTGGGGTTCGACCGATGGGAAGAGATCTTTGGCGATGCAGTACTAACCGCTGCTCTGGTCGACCGCCTGACCCATAAAGCACATCTGGTAAACATGAACGGAGAATCGTACCGGCTAAGAGAAACTAAAGAAATGATGAAAAAATGAAAAACGAAAAACCCAAAATCCGGGCTCCAGTACTCATCAGATCGGGATACCCCGATCTGATGAGTACTACCCTTTTATTTAATTAAAATGGTATACTTTTGGACTGAACTACTGGTATACTTTTCGATTGAAATAAACAACTTTCCGCTCATTTTCCAACATTTTGAGTAAAGGGGCATTCTTTATCTCCAGGCTTATGCCGAAAACCAGAATCT
>JAPLDN010000353.1 GCA_026391755.1 Bacteroidota bacterium | reverse complement strand
AGTCGTTATTCCCGCCGTCCCAAAGGATAACATCGCAACCATCGGGATCCTTCTCGGCAGCGCGGAGGATGGCTTCATAATCGACACCCGCATAAATCACGTTTCCGCGAACAACATGAGGTTCGTATTCTTCCATCTCTTCGATGGTGCATTTATGCTTAGCAAGATCTTTTACAGTTGCGAAACGCTGAACTTTCTGGGCAACCAGGTCTCCGTAAGGCATAGGATGGCGCACGGCGACAACCTTCAGGCCTTTTTCCATGAGTATCTCGATGACCCTGCGGGAGGTCTGGCTCTTTCCGCAACCGGTGCGGGTTGCACACACTGCGATAACCGGTTTGGTGCTCTTGACCATGGTATCCCTGGGGCCGAGAAGCAGGAAATTTGCTCCTGATGCATTCACCAGTGCACTCATGTTCATAACCCTTGCGTAAGGTACGTCGCTGTATGCGAAATTACAGATGTCGACCTTGAATTTCTTGATAAGTTCAGGTAATTCGGCTTCAACAAAGATCGGGATCCCTTTTGGATAGAGTTTCCCGGCTAATGCAGCGGGGTATTTCCTCCCTGCAATGTCGGGGATCTGGGCTGCAGTAAAGGCTACTACATTGAAATTCGCGTTATCGCGATAATACGTGTTGAAATTGTGAAAATCTCTTCCGGCCGCGCCGATAATAATTACATTTTTCTTCATATAGTTTGTGTTATAATGTTGTCCCGAATTTTTGCAAAAGTACTGATATTTGGGGAATTAAACAAAACCAAAAAACAGCTACTTTTGCAAAAGATATTAAAACAGATGTTTGAAAAACGCCTTCTTGAAGCGGCAGAAAAAGCCATACGTGAACTTTATTCACAGGAATTTGATTTGTCAAAACTCACGATTGAACGAACAAAAAAAGAAATAGAAGGTGATTATACCATAGTGATCTTCCCATTACTGAAACTTTCACGAAAAAGCCCGGAACAAACGGCGAACGAGCTCGGCGAATTCCTTTTAAAAGAGCTGCCCTGGCTCAGATCATTCCACGTTATTAAAGGCTTTCTTAATCTCATTCTTTCCGATGAATACTGGCTGTCGTTTCTGGACGAAAATTATAACAGTAAGGAATATGGTGTAAGCAAGGTTTTGAGGGAAGAGAAAGTGGTTCTTGAATACAGTTCTCCCAACACGAATAAGCCTTTGCACCTGGGCCATATACGGAATAACCTTTTAGGGTATTCCCTTTCAAACATACTTTCGGCAAACGGATACCCGGTGGTTAAGGTAAACCTTGTAAACGACCGTGGAATACACATCTGTAAATCAATGCTTGCCTACATGAAATGGGGCGGTGGGGAAACTCCGAAATCCTCCGGGATGAAAGGGGATAAGCTGATCGGCAAGTATTACGTGCTCTTCGAAACGCATTACAAAGACGAGATCAGGGATCTTATGGAAAAAGGTCTTACTGAAGATGAAGCAGGGCAACAGGCTCCGCTGATCATGGAGGCAAGGGAAATTCTGAGGAAATGGGAAGCCCATGACCATGAGACCGTATATCTTTGGAAACAGATGAACGAATGGGCATACCAGGGTTTCAATGAGACTTATAAAACCCTCGGAGTTGATTTCGACCATATATATTATGAATCTAAAACATACCTCCTGGGGAAGGAGCTTGTGCTGGAAGGTCTTGAAAAGGGAGTTTTGAACAGGCGCGAGGATGGCAGTGTGTGGATAGACCTTAGTGCAGAAGGACTGGATGAAAAGCTCCTGCTGCGCTCCGACGGGACATCGGTATATATGACTCAGGATCTTGGGACCGCCCAGCTCAGGTACGACGATTATCATCCCTCCC
>JAPLDN010000224.1 GCA_026391755.1 Bacteroidota bacterium | reverse complement strand
AAAAAGACGGCATAGCCAAGAATTTCCTTGTTCAATATCAATGCAACAGAACTGGTAAGGTAAGATGCCCCGTTTTTGTATTTTTTGATATCAGAGAGAAGTACCTTCCCGGTGATGAGATGATCCATGTCTGATCTGGTTAATGCCTCGGCCCATGGCCCTGTATTATTGTCAACAAGACTGAAAACCTTCCTGCCCTCGGAATCGAACAAAACAATATTGCTGTAATCGTGATTGCGCCTGATGGGGTTCAGCCAGTCACCAATAGATTGCCGGTTATCGCTATTATCAGGTCGTTCCAGTAGTTTAGCAAAATGTAAAACGAACTCCCCGCTTTCTGCAATGAATGTACCTTCAGCTTTTCTTTCCTCAATCCAGTTGTTGATCTCATGAACTTTAAAACCAGAAACGGCCGAGAGGAACTCCTTGTTGATCTCAAGGATGTCGTCCCTCTGCTGAATGTAGTAAAAATGCCCTCCGGCAAACAATCCGAAGATAAGCAGGATCACAAACATGAACTGTTTCCAGTTCAGCCTGAACTTATTTTCCGCGAATTCCGCCTGTGACATGAAATGAGATTTATTCCAAATCAAAGGTAGAAATTTATTCTTGCAGTTGAATCTGTTACTTTCATCTTTTTATGTATGTTTGTATAACCATGAACAAAAAACATGAGAGACCCATGGAAACTGGCAAACCTCAGAAAATGAAACTTGTAAAGAATGACCCCTGGCTTGAACCGGTAGCAAAGGAGATTTATGAACGATATGAGCGTTACCAGAGTGTGCTTACAGGAATTAAGGGCGATTGGAAGTCCCTTTCAAAGTTCGCCGATGCATATTTATGGTATGGCATTCATCATGACCGCAAGCAAAAAGGCTGGGTATACAGGGAATGGGCTCCCCATGCCCAGGATGTATATCTTTTCGGGGATTTCAATAACTGGCAACGGTATGCGCACAGGCTGAACCGGGATAAATTCGGGAACTGGGAGATTTTCCTTCCCGATAATATTTATGGTGAGCGATTCATCCACCAGGGGAAGATCAAGGTTATGGTACATTCCGAGCTGGGCTGGAACGAAAGACTCCCGGCTTATATTACCAGGGTGATCCAGGATCCGGAAACTAAAGATTTCGCCGGGCAGATCTGGGATCCACCTGTCACATTCGATTGGGAAAACGATAATTTCGAGCTTGGCAACCTCGATGAACTGTTCATTTATGAATGTCATCCTGGGATGGCACAGGAACGGGAAGGGATAGGAACTTTTTGGGAGTTTGCCGATGACCTTATTCCATATATCAAAAATGCAGGATATAATGTAATTCAGCTGATGGCTATCGCCGAGCACCCCTATTATGGGTCCTTCGGATATCATGTTACCAATTATTTTGCTGTTTCAAGCCGTTTTGGCACTCCCGAAGAGCTGAAATACCTTATTAAAAAAGCACATGAACAAGGCATAGCTGTGATCATGGACCTGGTACACTCCCATGCAGCCAAGAACACAAATGAAGGGCTGAATATGCTGGATGGTTCCGATCATCAGTATTTTCATGCAGGCCCGAGGGGAAACCATCCGCACTGGGATTCCAAATGTTTCGACTATGGAAAACAGGAAGTCAGGAGGTTCCTGCTTTCCAATGTTAAATACTGGCTGAAAGAATTTCATTTCGACGGATTCCGTTTCGACGGGGTTACTTCTATGATGTATTTTGACCATGGCTACCGTGAGATATGGGACCGTGATGGCTATTTCAAAGAAGGGGTTGAATGGGATGCCATTACTTACCTGCAGCTTGCCAATACCCTGGCTCACCAGGTCAAATCTTCGGCAGTGACAATTGCTGAAGATGTAACAGGTATGCCCGGGCTTTGCAGGCCTGTCAAAGATGGTGGCATAGGGTTCGATTTCAGGCTGGGGATGGCACTTCCCGATTACTGGATCAAGACCCTCAAGGAGCGCAAGGATGAGGAATGGGACATCCATGAGATGTGGACTGTGATGAATGACCGCCTCCCCGATGTGAAAACAGTGGCATACTGCGAGTCTCATGACCAGGCCCTTGTTGGCGACCAGACCATCGCATTCCGGCTGATGCAGAGCGAGATTTACTTTAAAATGAGCCGTGAGGAAGAAAGCCATATCATCGACCGGGGAATTGCACTTCACAAGATGATCCGTCTCTTCACACTCTCACTCGGAGGTCAGGCCTACCTGAACTTTATGGGGAATGAATTCGGGCATCCCGACTGGATCGATTTTCCCCGTGAAGGGAACAACTGGAGTCATCAGTATGCAAGAAGACAGTGGTCCCTTGTCCTGAACCCAAACCTGAAATACCGTTTTCTCGGAGAATTTGACAAATACATGCTGAAAATCGCAAAATCATACCGCCTGCTTGAAGCAAACTATGCCCGCCAGATATGGATGGACCACCAGAATAAAACTGTTATTTTTGAAAAAGCAGGCTTGCTCTTCGTTTTCAATTTCCATACTGCTAATTCCATCCCGGATTATACCTTCATTGTTCCTGAACCTGGCGATTACAAGTTAGTTCTGAATTCCGACTCGTCTTTTTTCGGAGGCTTTGGCAGAATTGATGAGAGCAATGTTCATACGAGCGTTTTTAATCCGGGTAACAGCACCCATTCCCTGAATATTTATAACACGAACCGGACGGTCCAGGTATTCGAGCGAGTCCTGCCTGAAGAAAAAACAAAAAAAGCATCCACCAATGCATAACAAACCCAACCTGCGCTTCTGGCAGATCTGGAACATGAGCTTTGGCTTCCTGGGCATTCAGTTTGGCTGGGGCCTGCAGATGGCCAATATGAGCGCAATCTATTCCTATCTTGGAGCAAGACCCAGCCAGATTGCCTTGCTCTGGCTTGCTGCCCCGGTAACCGGTGTAATAATCCAGCCATTGATAGGACAGGCGAGTGATCGAACCTGGACCAGGCTGGGTCGCCGCAGACCTTATATTTTGGTGGGAGCCATCCTGGCTTCCCTGGCTTTGGTCTTTATGCCTAATTCGCCGACTTTCTGGGTCGCCGCAGGCCTTCTCTGGGTTCTTGACGGGACCATCAATGCCAGTATGCAGCCATTCAGGGCTATGGTGGCCGACAACCTGCCGGAAGAACAAAGTTCCCAGGGTTTTGCAATCCAGTCGCTCTTTATAGGTCTCGGAGGCACCATTGCTTCTGCACTTCCCTGGATGATGACAAACTGGTTCGGGATCTCACAGGATAAAGCAGGTCAGGGGCATATTCCTGCTTCAGTTACATTGTCTTTTTATATAGGCGCAGTTGCCTTCATCGGAGCAGTTCTTTGGACCGTATTTTCAACAAAGGAGACACCTCCCGATGAAGTGGAACTGGCTGCTATAAGGTCACAGAAATTTGACTGGACGCTGGGGCTGGGAGAGATTGTACGGCTGATCTCAAACTTACCCAGACGGATGTGGGAACTGGGCCTGGTTCAGTTCTTCACCTGGATAGGTATGTTCTGTTTGTGGGTTTATTTTTCCCCGGCAATTGCAGGTAATGTGTTTCATGCCAGAGCGGGCACAGTTGAGATGGAGACCTCCGGTTCCTGGGCGGGATTCTGTTTCGCAATGTACAACGCGGTTTGCTTTTTATTCTCATTTGTTCTCCTGAGGATCACAAAATATGCAGGGCCGAAACTGATTCATACGCTCTGCCTCGCAATGGGTGCCATCGGACTGTTAAGCATAACGCTTATGAGCGGGAAATACGGACTCCTCCTCTCGATGACCTGCATCGGGATAGCATGGTCGAGTATTCTCTCAATGCCTTACGCCATGCTCACACCGGCTTTACCTCCTGATAAATTCGGTGTTATGATGGGTATCTTCAACCTGTTCATTGTCATTCCCCAGGTCATTGCATCAAGTTTGCTCGGATATGTGATCGCACTTTTCTTTGGCGGAAAACCCATGAGCGCAATGATCATTGGCGGAGTGTGCTTTGCCATTGCTTCAGTAACAACATTTTTCGTGGTGACATACAGGAAAAATAGTAATGTTGACAATCTCAACAAGGTTGCAGCAGGGCATTAATTCAATTCTGACTAAAGTATAATAACATTCCGACTATGTCACCCAATAACCTATATGCAAATGCGGCTGCAATGAAAAATTACCTGTTTTTTACTTTGGCATTCATTTGCCTGCTGATTTTAATGGTGTCATGTAAAATGAAACCTCACCCTCCCAAAGCGATGAAGCTTCCCGGAAACGTGAATTCAATTCAGGCTTATTTAACAGCTGAAAATGAATATGCGGAAAAATGGCTGGATCAGTATAGTGTCTTAGAGAATAGTATTTCGGCAGAGCTTGCAGTTCGCCGGCAAACAACAGATGCATTACAACCCCAAAGGGATGACAGCATCTTTGAATCGCCTGAATGGAAAATCGTTGTTAAGAACAGGAATGAGGTTCATGTCCTTTCAACCGGGAAGAACAAACAAGATGACAGGGTAATATATACTGAACCCGATCCTGCATTCAGGGTCAGTGTTCACACTTCCTCTTCCGGAAACTTTATTTTTATTGAAAGCCTCTCGGTGTTTTCCTCGGAGGTGCGTTTGCTCCCTGCATCTCTTAAATCATTTAACCCTGTCCTTCTAATGGCACGCAAGAAAGGTGTCTTTTACCGGGCCAATCATTTTGGCGGTAAAAACATATGGATCCTTTCAAATGAAAATGCGCCTATGCGCTGCTTACTCATAGCCCCGGCTTCAAGTCCCGGCTCCGCGGGATGGAGAGCCGCCGTGAAGGAAAACGACAGTGTTTTTATTGATTCATATGAGGTCATTGACCAGAAATATCTCGCAATAGTCCAAAAAAAGCATCTCACGACTTCAATTGAAATATCGAACCTGTTCGCCGATAACCAGGGACCCGGCATTGAGAATAAAATCAATTTCCCGGAACCGGAAGGGCAGATATCAGACCTGTCCTACAATGTAAAAGAAGACAAACTGGTTTTTATCTACTCAAGTATTATCACCCCTCCGACTTGTTATACCTATGGCATCCATTCAATGCGTATGGGCATACGCTGGAAAAAGCAGATAAAACTTTACACCCAGGATAATTATAAAGCCAGTATCATAACTGCCATTGGAAACAAAGGAGAAAGGATACCCGTATCGCTCATCAGTAAAAGAGAAGAAGAAGAAACCCTTATCAGGCCTAAACCGCTGATTCTTCTGATAATGCCAGGTGAGTCCTGGGAACATGGTAAGGGTTTTAGTCCATATCTTATCAGCCTGCTTGACAGGGGTTTTGCTCTTGCCTGTATCCATGTTCCTTTGAACAATCCATCAGGTAATGAGGGATCACAAATAATTACCGCAGCTGCAGCGGCCCTGACAGGCAAACAAATTACCTCGGCAGGTCTTATCACTCTCATCGCCCGGGACCCTGCT
>JAPLDN010000324.1 GCA_026391755.1 Bacteroidota bacterium | reverse complement strand
TCTTCACCTGCAAACAAGATGAACATCATACTGCGTTTGGGTTTCTCTTTAAGCATGCTGAAGGCATGAGCCACCGACATCACCCCTGAAGTCCCTGAAGCATTGTCGTCGGCACCATTGAAAATATAATCTTCATCAGCTTTGTGTTCCTTTTTATATCCCACATGATCGTAGTGTGCTCCTATGATAACAAGCTGTTTGTTTAATACCGGGTCACTTCCCTGTAAGTACCCGATAACATTCTTTGCATGGAAAACTGTTGTAATGATGTTTGCATGCATACTCACTTTGGTGCCGGGCAATTCGTAGGAAACACAGGAAAGATCTTTTTCAATTCTGGCTTCAAGATGTTTAAGAGAATCCACGCTGCCGAAAAGCAGCTTGACTACTTCCTCTCCGATATGCATGGCTGGGATCTGGTCTTCATTGTCGATGCACAAATGAAGGGGTACTGCATCTTTGGGTATCACTTTCGATAAGGAGGGCCAGGGGAACCCTCTGGCTTTTACCGAACTGTACTGCAAGGGTCCGTTGACTATCAGCATCCCTGCCACACCATGTTTCATGGCATTCTTCATTTTTTCTTTCAGCGAGATGTATTTTGTATCTTCTTTGCCTTTAAAGACAGAATTGGAATCATCTTTCTGGGGTTCATTCCTGAAAATGACCACGATCTTGCCTTTGGCGTCAATTCCACTGTAATCATCGTAGTTATATTCCGGTGCTGTAATGCCGTAACCGGCGAAAACCACAGGCGCTGTAACGGAAGCGGGGGAAGAAAAGTCATAGGGAACATAATCCGATTTAATATTCAGTTCAAAACTTGCACCATTTTGAAACACAGCCAGTTCATTGGTGTCACCCAACTCATCCTTGCAGATAGGAATTTCCTGAAAATAGCTTCCGTTCCAGGGTTGAATTCCCCAATCCCTGAAGTTCCTGGCAATATAAGCAGCTGCCGAGTCCAGTTGGGGACTGGGGGTGTTCCTGCCTTTCATGGAATCTGAGGCCAGGTAAAAAAGCTGTTTACTGAAGAATTCGGGTGTAATAAGTTTCTTCCCGTTCCCGGAACTGTATTGGGATCCTGAACACCCCGCAATAACAAAAGAAATAATAATGAATAAGGAAATACTGAATATAAAAGGGATTTTCATAAAGATGGTAATTTTAAAAAATGCTATCGGAAGATAAAGGACATTTATACTACAAACGTACTGCAAATAAGTAAACCGGGCAAACCTCTTATAAAAAAATACTGATATTTGATTTCACCCTGAATATCTTTTCAAGGAAAAATACACCAGCCCTATTTCCAAATCCATTGAAGAAGCAACAGATCTCTGGTTTTTTAATTTTCTGTCAACTTGAAATGAAATCCTGATTGCCTCAGAACGGATTTTTTTAATTTTTTTTTTTTCTCTGACGCAACGGATTGCAATTTCGTCCTGTCATTATCATGACAACAGGCAACCTGGCCTCCCCCTGTTAATTTATTTTCAATAATTGTATCACTTTTTCATTTTCCCCGGATTAAGAGGGGTAGTTCATCTGTTATGATAATTCTGTATACAAATGAATGGCTGGTCAAGGGCTTCATGGAAGGAAGGGACTCCTGCATAAAATATATGTACAGAGAATACTTCCCTATGGTCAGATCAATTGTACTCACCCGGAATGGGAACCTCGAAGATGCTGAGGATATTTTTCATGACGGGTTGATAATCATTTATAACCGCTTTAAGAAAAAGGGATTTACCCTGAATAGCAGTTTGAAAACTTATCTTTTCTCAGTTTGCCGGAATCTCTGGAGAAGACGACTGGAAAGAAAATTCAGGTTGCTGTATGGAATGGATTCCTATGTGAGTGAATCCGGAGGCGGTGAGACCTGCGAAATTGCGGAAGAAGAAAATGCAGAAAAATTCAGGCTGTATAAGAAACACTTTGCTTCAATGCCTGAATTCTGCAGAGAACTGCTGACCCATTACATCAGTAAAACACCTATGGAAGATATAGCCAGGATTATGAATTACAAGGATGTTGAATATGTCAAGGCAAGAAAATATTATTGTAAAAACCTGCTCCGGAAAAAAATCCTGAATGACCCGGATTGCAAACAATTTATGAATTATGAGTGACTTCTTAACCCAAAGCCAATGGATTGGAAAATTTACTGATAACGAGTTGTCTTCTGAGGAGGAAATCCGGTTCTTATTCAGGGCTTCACAAAATCCATTACTTAGAAATGAACTCAGGCTCGACAAGGACTTATCGGACTTGCTTGCCGATCCGGGTTTATTGGAATTATCGGAAACTATCAGAAAGACAATAAAAAATGGAAAAAGAAACAATAGGGTGCCTGTATACCGGCAAATTGCAGCTTCGGTGATCATCCTGCTCAGCCTGGCCGGCCTTGCAAGCCTTATTATCAGTTACACAACTCAAAGGTATGGTCAATCTTTTCTTGCACATCATAGCTTTCTTAGCCCTCAGGTTAAAGGTTTATTTGGACTATATCCTGGTGACGGAAAAACGAGTACGGCATCAACTCCTGCAAGGAGAAGGGCGACTGTTCAGTATAATTTAGAAGAAGACCCATACACCCCAAGACCCGAATATGAATTTCTTGTCGGGGCGGTAACAAGAGATATTTCGGTATTTGTGATCTCACCGATGCCAAGAGTTAAATGCAGGGTCGACAGTCTTATCCAGTTCAGCTGGAGGTGGCTTACCGGCCCGCTGCCATTAAGTATTGAGATCACCGATAATCATGGTCACCTTGTTTTGAATTACCTTCAAGTGACAGATGTAAACTATGTTCTGAATACAAGGTCCTGGGCAAGGGGATTGTATTATTATAAAATAACGGCAGGTGATGAATTGGTAACCATTGGAAGCATCTTAATTTATTGAATTGTATGGATCCCAAAATCATTTTTTTTATCGTGGGTTTTCTCTTTATAATCCCCAGGTTTTTATCTTTTGCCCGGGCACAGGTCCAGGATGTTGAATCGTTGATCTCCGACATCGCCTCCCCCCAGAGAAATCTTGATCTGGGTTTATCTTTGCTTAAAGATCCGGGACGAAATCTGGCATTCAGAGAAATTAACCGGAATCCTGAAACTCCTGATACTTCTTTTCAAATTCCATCCTTTGCAACTACAGGAGAACCGGTATATAATCCTTCTCTTTTAATGATGGTAAAGGGCATGCTTTCAAAACAGGAGGTGCTTCTTGAATACTTCCCCTGCGATACCATAATTATTGCAGTTGCTGTTACAAAAGAGACATTTTGTATTCACACAGTGAGGGCCGGTCCTGAAGTCTGGCATGAATTAGCCGGATTTAAACGAAAGATCAGGCTTGCCGATTTCGGGAATTGCAGGAACCAATCGGAAGTTCTGAGCGATGTTTTGCTTAAACCGGTTTCAGAGTCTCTGAAAGGAAAGACAAAAGCAGTCATTATTGCCCATACTGCCCTTTACGGTTTCCCTTTTGAAGTACTTGTTTATCCCTTACTACCTTCTGCTCAAGCAGGGGGTAAGACAAAATTTCTAATCGAAGGACGGGAAATAGTCTATAATAACTCGGTGACCCAATGGCTGAGTTCCAGGATACGAGGCAAAACCAGTACGGTAAATGCTTCTGCTGACAACAATCTCGCATTTGCAGGTTTCTCCCCGGGATTTGAATTTCATGAATGCATTCAGGAACTTCATGATGCCGGCACGGAGATCAGCAGGATTGGTAAAATGTTCAAAGAAAAGGGGAAAACCCCGGTTATCCTGCTAAACGAGAATTCGAATGAAAGCAATTTCAAATCTATTGCAAGGTACAGTCATATTATTCATATTGCCACCCATACTATCAGCAGTACAGACTTCCCCGACATGAACGGCCTTCTGTTTCATGAATTCGGATCACACGAAATTACTGATGAAGATGACGGTTTGCTGGCTATTCGTGAAATTTGTGAACTCAGGATCCCTGCCGACCTTATCGTGATCAATGCCTGCGCCTCGGCAAACATCAGGAGCAGGATAGGCCTGAACTGGTTTTCCTGTGCCGATTGTTTCATGAAAGCAGGGGCAAGGAACGTTTTATGCACTCTTTGGAATATAAGTGATCGTGTGGCGGAACGGTTCATGGTGGAATTTTACCGCTACTACCTTGGAGGAATGTCATACAGTAAGGCACTTCAGCAGGTCAAAGTAAGGATGATATCGGAACCATCAACATCTTTACCATTAAACTGGGCCGCTTATGTATTGAT
>JAPLDN010000092.1 GCA_026391755.1 Bacteroidota bacterium | reverse complement strand
TATAGGAACCTCCGGAAACTCTGAGATTGGCAACTATGCCAATCTTGCATTAGTTGGCACCAATCAGTACTCTGCTACAACCGGATGGAATATATCTACTCCTGGAAACCCAGATTTGGGATGGGAAAATCAGCAAAAAACCACTTTTGGGGCCAAATTCGCATTGTTTAAAGATCAATTCAGATTCAATGTAGAATATTACAAAAGGGTCACTAAGAATATGCTAATCAGTGTTCCATATCCGTATACATCGGGCTGTGGATCGGTTTTATCAAATGTGGGCGCATTGCAAAACAGCGGAGTTGATATCGCATTCGACTTTGATATTGTCAAAGGAAAGGATTATTACGTAACTCCCTATATTAATTATAGTTATAATAATGAAAAGGTTACAGAACTCTTCCAGGGATTGAAGTATTGGATCATTCCAAATACTGGAGTTTGCTGGGCTGTTGGTAAACCGGTATCCTTTTTCTATCCATATTTTGCAGGCATAGACCCGGCAGATGGAATGCCAATGTGGTACAAGCAAGGTGCTGACAAGACGGTGACATCCACAGCTGAAACAACCAAAACGTTTAATTCGGCTGCATTGGAGCAAAATGTTGGGATCAAGCGTTATCCTCCGGTAGTTGGTGGTTTTGGCCTTAATGCAGGGTGGAAAGGTATTACACTTCAGGCGGACTTTTCATATGCTTTGGGAAAATATCTCATCAACAATGACCGTTACTTTACGGAAAATCCCTCTGTTTTCTCGGGATACAACCAATCAGTAAGAGTTTTGGATTACTGGAAACAGGCAGGAGATCAGTCATTGTTCCCAAAATATGGGACGCAGTTCACTCAGTTCGATTCACGCTTGATCGAAAATGCTTCTTTCATGCGTTTGAAAAACCTTACTATTGGCTACAGGTTACCAACAAATATTCTTGCAAAAACAAAGACATTTACCAATGCAAGGGTTTTCCTGACAGGCCGAAACTTAGTTACAGTCACCAAGTATCTTGGACCTGACCCGGAAGTTGACTCAAACCTTACGCTTGGTGTCAACCCAAATACAAAACAATATACTGTCGGTGTTGAACTTACATTTTAATTTTAACGGTTATTATCATGAAAAATATATTTAAAATGGTATATATATGTTTTCAACAGATGTTCAGGCTGATTTGCTGAATGCAACGCTTGATTTTGGTAACAGAAACGGTGCTCCGCATAAATGGACTACTTTTCTTGCGGATGATTATACAATAAGGGATACCTGGACAGGTTATTATTATGCTATTACCAATATCAACAATGTGCTTGATAACATTGGTAAAATAAAAACAGCAAGTCCGGCTGAGGATGCCACCATTAGCTTATACAAAGGAGAGGCTTATTTAATGCGTGCTTTCTATTATCATCAGTTGGTTCAAAGATGGGCCAAGGATTATGAGCCTTCATCAGCAACTACGGATCTTGGAGTACCGGTTGTTTTGACCTTTGACATCACTTTAAGGCCAAAGCGTTCGACAGTGGCTGAAGTATATACCCAAATTCTGGCAGATATTGCTCAAGCGAAAACATTGCTTACTACGGCAGGTGCAAAAAGTTCCAATAAATTGACAAAGGATTGTGTGACGGCTCTTGAGGCCCGTGTGCTACTTTGCATGCACAACTGGACCGGAGCAGCAACTGCAGCAAATACATTAATTTCCGGCGGTACCTATCCTTTGATCAATAATGCTGCTGCTTTTAAGAAGATGTGGGTAGATGATAACTCAACAGAGGTTATCTGCCAGATGTTTATGAGTCAGCCAAGTGAACTTGGAACAACCATCAACAACATTTACCTGGGACTGAATGCTGCTCTGGCCAAGTATGCCCCTGATTTCGTTCCCCAACAATGGGTCGTAGATTTGTACGAAGATGCGGATATCAGAAAAGGCGTTTATCTTGAGAAAAAGCCGTTGTTCATTGCGGGTGTTAATTACCCAAATATTTATTGTATAAATAAATATCCGGGCAATCCAGTACTTTTCACTGCTGCAACCACCAACTATCAACAAAAGCCCAATCTGTTTCGTGTAGCTGAGATGTATCTGATCAGTGCGGAAGCTGCGGCACAGTCGCCGGCCACTGAGTCTGCTGCTTTAACTACACTTAACCAGCTCAGAACAGCACGCGGTTTAACTGCACTGAGTGGACTGACCGGTACAGCCCTGATGAATTCCATCAAGGATGAGCGGTTGCGCGAATTGCTTTGTGAAGGAACACGTCTTGACGATCTTAAACGCTGGAAGATGGGTGTGGTCAGAAAGGCGCCTCAAAATCTGAATCTTATTACCCCAGGCGCTGATTTTGAACAAAAATCCGTAGCTGCCGGTGATCCTAAATTTGTTTGGGGTATTCCTGCCAATGACATTACAACCAATCCTAATTTGGTTCAAACTACTGGTTGGTAAACACACCATTGTAAATAAAAAAAGCCCGACAGGGCTTTTTTTATTTAAATTGGTGTGTCGTCTGCAAAGTTAGACCCAGGTCTGCCAAACTCCGGTTTTCCCCGGTCGCTGTCGGCTATGCTTGG
>JAPLDN010000172.1 GCA_026391755.1 Bacteroidota bacterium | reverse complement strand
CAAACTTACCCTGGGCGAGAACATCGCCGACCTGGGGGGATTAACACTCGGATATTATGCCCTTGAAAAATCCCTCGAAGGCAAACAGAAGCCCGAAAAGATCGACGGATTTACATACCAGCAGCGATTTTTCCTTGGCTGGGCCCAGGTATGGAGGGAGAACATGACCAATGAGAGCCTTATTAACCAGGTTCAGACTAACGAACATTCACCTGCCCGGTGGAGGATCAATGCAACACTTCCTCTGATGAAGGAATTTTCTGATGCTTTCGGATGTAAAAGCGCTGCCTCTGATTCACTCAGGATAGTGATCTGGTAAAAGCATATATTTTTTGTGGATGTATTCCTCATATTTATCGCTCCGATATTGTATATGAAATTAAAGGATAATAACCGGCAAACCTTAGTATTATGAAAAGAATTTATTTAAGCTTTTCTCTGATTTCTTTACTCCTCACAAGCCTGGCAGGCTTTTCACAGATCAGCCAGGGAGGCCTTCCATTAAGTTTTAAGAATCCTCAAGGCCTTGCAGCTGTGGTGCCCGTTGAAACCATGCCAGCTGTTGATGTTAACCGCCTGGTGAGTGAAGACTCTCTCAATGATATCCATAAGGATGTTCCATGGAGATTTGGCGAGAATATCGACGTAGACCTGGGTTTGAATAATTCAGGACATTGGGATGTTCTCTCAAACGGCGATAGGATCTGGCGTCTTGGTATAGCTTGCCCGGGAGCTTTCTCCATCAACCTGACATTTGATCATTATGTTTTGCCATCCGGGGCAACGCTATTTGTATATAACCTTGACAGGTCATCTGTTATTGGCGCATTCACCGATTATAACAACAGGAATGACAGTGTTTTTGCAACAACCTTATTACCGGGGGATCAGATCACCATTGAGTATTTTGAACCAGCAGGAACTGCATTTCACGGGCTGCTTCATCTGAACAGGGTCACTCATGGTTACAGGGATGGCTTCAGCTATATCAAATCCTTCGGACAATCGGGTTCCTGCAACAACAATGTAAAATGTCCGGAGGCCGATTCCTGGCAAAACCAGGTAAATTCGGCCTGTATGCTTGTAACAGGAGGAAGCGGATTTTGTTCAGGTGCCCTGGTAAATAATACAAGCCAGGACGGCACACCATTTATCCTTACAGCCAACCATTGTTACAGCAACCCTGCAAGCTGGGTTTTCTGGTTCAACTGGCAGAGCCCTACCTGCACAAATCCTTCAACTTCTCCTCCGTATAATTCAATTTCAGGAGCCACCCTGAAAGCAAGGAATTCAGCTTCTGACTTCTGCCTGGTCCAGATGAGTTCTGTGCCTCCGGCCAACTATAGTGTATATTATGCCGGCTGGAACAAGGCTGATATTGCTGCAGCATCAGGAGCCGGGATACATCATCCGTCGGGCGATATAAAAAAAATATCCTATTCCAACCAGGCGTTTGCTTCAAGCTCATGGAGCGGTACTCCGGCCGATTCGCATTGGCAGGTTTTCTGGACCGACGGAATCACTGAACCCGGGTCCTCCGGTTCCCCGATGTTTGACCAGTATCATCATATCATAGGCCAGTTACATGGCGGTCCCTCTTCATGCTCTTCCTCTCAGGAATGGGATTTCTACGGAAAATTTGCCATGTCATGGGAATATGGATCTAGTTCTTCAAGCAGGTTAAAAGAGTGGCTGGATCCGACCAATATCGGGGGGGATACCCTGGGCGGTTTTGACCCGAACATTATACCTATCGTTCATACTCTTGCCGCCACCGGTGTATCTGTTAGCTCGGCAACACTTAACGGAACGGTAAACCCCATGGGATTGCTTACTTCATACCATTTCGAGTGGGGGACCACGAATGCATTTGGAAATTCAACACCTACCCTGCCGGTTGGATCAGGATCAACGCCAGTTCCAGTAACCGAAGCTCTCACAGGCCTTTCTTCAGGGACCCAGTATTTTTTCCGCGCGGTAGGTACAACGGCCTCAGGCGTCTATAACGGCGACACCATGAATTTTGTAACATCCTTACCCACACTCACGGTTACACCCTCCGACCGGAATGTAAGTTCAGCCTCAGGCAATACAGAGTTCTATGTCACATCGAATATCTCCTGGGCTGTTACGTCCGATACATCCTGGTGCAATGTGACGGCATCCGGTACAGACAATGATACCATCTTTACAAACTATACCGAAAATCTTGCCGTAACTTCCAGAATTGCCCATATCACTGTAACAGGGACGGGGGTACCGGCCCAGGTAGTTACAGTTACACAGGAAGGAGCAGCTGTTATCCTTAATGTCGACCCTCCAACCCGTAACGTCGGGAGCCCATCGGGAAATACGACATTCACGGTGACATCAAATACAAACTGGACGGTTTCGGGCAATGCCGGTTGGATCACTTTTACTCCTTCAGGTACCGGGAATGACACCATACATGTTACGTTTACCGAAAATACAGTAATAACGGGCAGAACCGCTACCATCACTGTTTCAGCAACCGGCATAGGCTCTGTCGATGTGACCGTAGTCCAGTCAGGTGCGACTCCAATCCTCAACGTCACTCCTGCCAATCAAAATGTTACTTATGTGCAGGGTGGTACTGATTTTTCAGTAACTTCAAATACCGACTGGACCGTTGTAAGCGATGTTGCCTGGTGTACGGTCACCTCCGGGGGCAGCGGTAACGGGACTATTGTTGCAAATTACCTTGAAAATACCACTACCCTCGCCCGCTCAGCCACCATCTCGGTATCTGCAGCCAGCCTGCCGGTTCAAACAGTTACAGTAACACAGGCGAAATCATCCGCCGGTATTGGCGAACAGGAAAGCAATGAACTGAAGATAATACCTAATCCCACAAAAGGCAGGTTCCGTATTATGACGGCATACGGCGATCTCGGTAATATGGAAGTACAAGTCGTGGATATCGGAGGCAGGCTTATCCTTAAAAGATCATACAGAGGAGAAAAGGAGTATGAAGTTGACCTCTCGTCGGCATCTGCAGGAACTTACCAGGTTATAATAAAGTCAGATGATACGCTTTTAGTGAGGAAACTGGTTATTATTAAGTAGACGTGCTGTTCAGTCTTACCTGGTAATGCTTTCTTCGGATATCAATACCGGGATATAACCCGGGACCGGGTTCCCGCTCCCGCTGTCAAGGTTATACTGAAATAAGGATACAACATCCAGGTCGGATCCTGTCCATTCCCCCGGCTTTATCGCCAGGAAGGTACGAACAGGTTTATTGCAGAGTTCAGCGTTAACCCAGGAACCGGCCTCAGATGGATTTATTGTCACGGATTTTGAATTTGATTTTGCTCAGGGCGACAGTACCGGGATTTTATTTGAGAAAGAAGAAGCAAGGGCACATGCGTTCGAGTATTTTAAAATGACTTTCCCCGTATTAAAAACAAAAGATAACACTATCGCATTTTTCAATTTTGCAAGTGATGTGATCGAATTAATGGATAAAGAAGGAAAGTCCCTGAAAAAAGCCCCTATAACATTTCACAAGGGATCTATGTCAAAATACGATTCAGCAACTTCTGTCAGGTTGTCGGAATCAGGCTGGCGATGGGGGACAATGATCCTCGTTGATGAATATAACAGGGATATGTATACTTTATTTCTTAAAAGTGACATTGTGCGGATACACCGTATTGATCTGGAATCGGGGCAGTTACAGAAAGGAATTATATTGCCCCTGCCCTATCCTGAAAAGATTGAAATTTATAATGGAGAAGCTTATTTCCTAAACAAGGGTGTGAACGAAAACCGGAAGCTTGTTAAATGCAGGCTGTGATACTAAACTGAAATTAATTTCCACCATTGGCCGTCAACCTTCTGAAAATGCATTAACTTTGACATTACTCACAATAAAACCCATTTTCATAAGATGAAACTCAAGAGTGCGGAGTCAGCACTATAAACACTGACAAAGAAAAAAATGAAAAAGATCCTGTTTTTCTGTTGCGCAATTGCTTTGATCTCAATGGGTGGCTGTAAAAAAGACTCATCAACATCCGATCCAACCGGTCTGAACAACCAGGATATTGTAAATGCGATATTCCAGGCAGGTATGGCATGGAACACTCCTACAAAATCTTTGAAGTCGGTATATCCGATCAACATTAGTGTTGAAAGCACAACACCTGGACCTGAGGGTGGTAATATCCATGTGATCGGAAGCGTTACCGGCTCGATGACTGTGAACGACCAAACGGGCGCAATCATCAGCGGTACGATGCTGCTGGGCCTGACTGAGACGATAAATGCCTTTGCATTCAAATCAAACGGACAGACCTATGTAATGAACGGCGCTCCCTATGTTTCTCTTGCCGGTACATTCACCCTGGTAAACGGAGGTAAATTCGGGTCAGCATCAAGCATGCAGATAGGAGGCGGAGTTAAAGTTACCGGACCGGGTGTTGATAAAACCATCAACATCAATTTGACCATCATTCTCAATTCAAACGGCACAGGAGGCAGTGTAAGCGGAACAATCGACGGTGTTTCGGTAAATTATTCACTCTAGCCGGTCTGTAATCGTTGGTATGATTCTTCCATGACAAGGTCAGAAAGCAGATCATTATGAAGTTAAGCAGTTTATTATACTTCCCTGGAATCGCTATGGCTTTGGCAGCGTATATAGGTGCAACTGATGCTTGCGGAGCCAAAAGCTTTACCAATGTTAAAGAGGGCAAGCCTGTATCGGTAATGCTTACAAGCTACAGCACGACCCTTTTGGCCAACGGGAAGGATCAAACCATGCTCAGGATTGCACTTACCGACAGTCTCTCCCGGGAAATCAAATCAGCATGTGACTCAGTAAGGATTTATGTGAGCGGAGATGGAAAGCTGGAAGCTCAGGGCGGTCATCTTCTTGTATTTCGTAACGATACCGCGGGCCATCAATACGCTGCCTGCAGTCTTTCCAATGGAGTACTGAACCTTATTTTCATTGCAGGTACAAAACCCGGGAAGGTAAAGGTTGAAGCCCGTTCCGGAAAGCTTTGGCCAGGGTCTCATGAGATTCATACGCTTCCGGCCAGCTTTCATCTGATGAAACCTCAACCCAACCAGCTGCCTCCAACAACAAAGAATATTGAAAGAATGATTGGGGCGGATATTTCATTCCTCCCGGAGATTGAGGCCAGGGGAAGCAGGTTTTATGATAACGGGAAGGAGAAAGATGCCATTGAATTATTAAAGGACCATGGGTTCAACTATATCCGTCTTAGGGTGTTCGTAAACCCGGCAGGTAAAAAAGGATATTCGCCCGGAAAAGGATTTTGCGACCTGGATCACACCCTTGCAATGGCCCGCAGGATCAATGAGGCAGGAATGAAACTGCTTCTCGATTTCCATTACAGTGATTACTGGGCCGATCCCCAGCAACAGTTCAAACCTGAAGCTTGGGCAAACCTGGATTTCAAATCATTGAAAGATTCCATTAAAGCTTATACAACAATTGTCTTACTCTCAATGAAGAAGCAGGGGACCCTGCCGGCAATGGTGCAGGTTGGGAATGAGATCAACCATGGCATCCTGTGGCCCGAAGGGCATATTGGCAACCCTGACCAGCTGGCAGGCCTTCTTAAAGCAGGAATTGAGGGGGTGGAGGCTGTTGATCCGAAACTACCGGTGATGCTGCATCTTGCGCTGGGCGGACAAAATAAGGAGGCTGTTTTCTGGCTCGACAATATGATTGCCCGGGGTGTGAAATTCGATATCATTGGCCTCTCCTACTATCCGCGCTGGCACGGAACCCCCGATGACCTTAAATTCAACCTGAATGACCTTCTCAAACGTTACCATAAGCCACTTAACGTGGTCGAATACTCAGACTTCAAACAAGAAGTGCATGATATCATTTTCGCCTTGCCCGACGGCATGGGAAAAGGAGCCTGCATCTGGGAACCACTGAACAGTTGGAGCGGACTTTTCGACCGCGGGGGAGCGACCACGAATCTCTTCCAGGTTTATAATGACTTAAATGCAAAGTACCTGAAATCCGGAAAATGAAAATCACGGGAAACAAAATCCTTATCACAGGCGGGGCAACTGGAATAGGACTGGGCCTTGCCGAACGGTTCGTTAAAGAAAATAATACTGTTATTGTCTGCGGAAGGCGTGAGGCGCTGTTAAAGGAATTGGAGGGAAAGCTTCCGGGCATTATCACAAGGGTTTGTGATCTCTCGACAGCCCCGGAAAGGAAAGGGCTTTTCAACTGGATATCCGCAGAGCATCACGACCTGAACGTGCTTATCAACAACGCCGGCATCCAGCAAATCATGGGTATTCACGATACTGACTTTTTTCAAAGGGCAGAAGAAGAAATAAAGATCAACATCGAAGCCCCGTTACATCTGACATCCTTGTTCCTTAAACTAAAAAAACCTGATACCATCATAAATGTCACCTCCGGGCTTGCGTTCGCTCCCATGGCTTCAGCCCCTGGGTATTCCGCTTCAAAGGCATTCTTACATTCCTTTACTCTTTCGCTCAGGCATTTATTGCAAGCGGGGAACGTTGAAGTGATCGAACTGATCCCTCCTGCACTGAAAACCGACCTGGGGGGTAAAGGCCGTCATAATTACGCCCCTCCCGTTAGTGATTTCATTGAAGCTGTTTTCGGCCAGCTGAAGGCAGGGAAGACCTCGATTAGCTTCGGATTCAGCGAAGCCATGATGAAAGCCGGGCCTGAAGATCTGAAAAAAGCATTCGAGAGGATGAATGAACCAAGGTAATTTATTATTTTTCAAGAGAACCCCCATGATCAACTTTGAAGCATTATACAGGATCTCATATGGGCTGTACATTGTTTGCTCTGGCGATAAAACCAGGGGCAACGGATTCATTTCAAACACTGTATTCCAGGTCACTGCCGAACCTCCGAAGTTCGCAGCCTGCTGCCATAAAAACAATTTCACCTCTGAGTTGATCCTAAAGTCTGGGGCATTTTCAGTTTCTGTGCTGAATCAAAATGCCTCCTCGGATATTTTCGGCAGATTCGGATACAAAAGCGGAAAAGAGTTTGACAAACTAGCAGGGATGAATGTTAAATATGGAGATACCGGCGTTCCCATTGTCATTGACGAAAGCATTGCATTCCTTGAATGCAGGCTGGTCGAGACCATCGATGTTGGAACTCACCTGATGTTTATCGGCGAACTGGTAAATGCGGAAATGACTGATGACTCCAAAGAACCAATGACTTACCTTTATTATAGAAAGGTAAAAAAGGCCGCCTCTCCTAAAAATGCGCCGACCTATATTGACAGGTCGAAACTTGCAGAGAATCAGAAATATGCATTCAATAAGTATGAGTGCCCCGCATGCGGCTATGTCTATGATGAAGCCACAGAAAAGATAAAATTTGAGGAGTTGCCCCAGGACTGGGTATGCCCGGCATGCGGAAGCAGAAAGACTGATTTTATTAAATTATAACAAATAAAAACATTGTGCTATGCCAACATCGTTAAAAGGAACAAAAACAGAACAAAACCTGCTGAAATCCTTCGCAGGTGAATCACAGGCCAGGAACCGTTATGAGTTCTTTGCCAGCGTGGCGAAAAAAGAAGGTTATGAGCAGATTGCAGCCATCTTTTTGGAAACATCAAACCAGGAAAAGGAACACGCAAAACGCTTCTTTAAATTCCTTGAAGGGGGGATGACAGAAATCACGGCATCATACCCTGCAGGGATGATAGGCACTACAAAAGAAAACCTGAAAGCTGCCGCAGAAGGGGAACATGAAGAATGGACCGATCTGTATCCTCATTTTGCAGAAGTTGCAAAAGAAGAAGGGTTCATGGAGATCGCAGTTGCTTTTCAGATGATATCAAAAGTTGAGGCTGAGCATGAACGCAGGTACCTGAAACTTCTGCAAAACGTTTCAGAAGACAAAGTATTTATGAAAGACGGTAAGGTCTGGTGGAAATGCCTTAACTGCGGTTATGTGTATGAATCTGAAAAAGCACTGGAAAAATGCCCCGCCTGTCAGCACCCTAAAGCATACATGCAGGTGAGAGAAGATAACTACTGATTAACGAGGTAATTATCATAATTTTATTAGCTTCCACTTTCTAAGGAAGGATATCATAGCTCATACCTCCGAGCAGTTTCCAGCGGGAACCTTTTTTTACCCAGGTATGCGTTATACGCGATGATATTTTTTTAATACCGCCGGCTTCGCCCGGGCATTCGACCTTGATGACATACTGGGTCAGTGCAACATCTTCGAGAAGCCGAATCCCTTGCCGGTCAATCTTAACACTGCAGCCTGAAGGTGCCGGCACCAGTTTCTTCATAAAAACGGCGCTTTCGTTCTTGTCGATTGGCCTTAGTTGCGCGCCAGGCCAGGCCAGGAATTGCTCATCCACAAGAGATAAAATACCTTTGTAATCAGCCTTGTAGAGATCTGAGAAATAGGCTTCTTCAAGTTTCCATATTGTTTCTTCGGCGGTGTCGCTTTTTGGGATCACAAAGGTCTGTGCCGAACAAAAACACGAACACAGCAACAGGACAAATACCGGTATGTTTGCTTTCATCAATTGCTTATTTTTGCTGTAAAACTACCGATAATAGTATGAAAGAGCTATTTAAAAAATTTTTATTGCTTTGGTGTATGCTGATGATATTCTCCGTATCAGCGAAAAATCCCCCAGACAAGAAGTTCGAAACCGACAAAGCGGCCATGGCAGAAAGGGTTAAAGCTGCATTCCTTAAAGGATGGCTGGCATATAAAACCTATGCCTGGGGGATGGATGCCGTGAAACCATTATCGGGGAAAGGCCAGAATTGGTATGACGAATCCCTCCTGATGACGCCGGTGGATGCATTCAGCACCATGTGCATTATGGGGCTTGGCAAAGAGAAAGAAGAAGCAAAAAAGCTTATCTTCGGGAAGCTTGATTTCAATAAGGACTTTGAAGTCCAGCAGTTCGAGATCACGATAAGGATGCTGGGAGGTTTGCTAAGCTCCTACCAGCTTGATGGCGACAAGCGCTTTCTTGAACTGGCTATCGACCTTGGGAACCGCCTTCTGCCGGTATTCAATTCACCCACCGGGATGCCATATAAAATGATCAATTTAAAAACCGGGAAGGTCTCAGGGAAGATCTCAAACCCGGCCGAAATCGGAACCATGCTTCTCGAATACGGCATGCTGTCAAGGCTCACCGGCAACACTGTATACTATGAAAAGAGCAAGAAAGCTGTGGTTGAGCTTTATAAACTCAGGGGTAAAACAGGTTTGCCGGGAACCCAGATCAATGTTGAAACAGGCGAATGGACTGACCGCCAGACCCATATCAGCGGGATGATAGACTCATATTATGAGTACCTGCTCAAAGGCTGGCTGCTGTTTGGCGACCGGGATCTGAAACAGATGTGGGAAGCCTCAAGGGACGGGATCAACAAATACCTGGCCGATGATGTTAAAACAGGTTTCTGGTATGGAGGGGCTGATATGGACTCAGGTATAAGAACCTCCACAGAATTTGGTGCGCTGGATTGTTTCTTCGGTGCTGTCCTCTGTCTTGACGGGGACTTTGTAAGGGCTGCAAAACTTGAGAAATCCATTCAGAAAATGTGGGACCTTTACGGGCTTGAACCCGAAAGCATAGACTATATAACCATGCAGGTCACATCCCCTTCTTATATTGTACGCCCGGAAGCCATCGAAACCACTTACTATCTCTGGCATTTCACAAAGGACCCGAAATATTATGAAGCCGGGAAACATATGTTTGAATCTATCGAAAAATACTGCCAGGCCGATAATGGTTATGTCGAAATAAAAGATGTTCGTACAATGGAGAAATTAGATGCACTCCAGAGCTTCTTCTTCGCTGAGACCATGAAATACTGCTATTTGTTTTTTGCACCAGATGATGCTTTTAACCTCGACAAGGTCGTGCTGAATACCGAAGCCCACCCCTTTTTCAGGGAAAAGAAATAATTCTTTCTAACTGATTTTCATTTAATTAAAAAATATTTTCAAAGAGGTTATGGAGGAGATGCTGGAGATCTTTAACCCCGATCATGTTGAGGAACTCGACAGGATTACCCTGCTGAAGTATATGAACAATCTGTTTGAGCACCTCAGGTCCAACCTCATTCTATGGAAAATGTACATGGCTATTTTCAGTCAGCCGGCTGTATTGCAGATCCTTGAGAAAGAGATCATTTCTGTTGCAGATCAGCCTATGGTAATGCTTGAACGATATTTTGCAAAGCAGGGATATAAGGAACCGGCCCTGAAAGTGTCCTTCCTGGGCACCCTGACCAGCGGCGTTATCTATGAATTTATAGCCGATCCGGGGAAATACCCGATTGACAAGATAAAAGAGCGTATCATTGGATTATACTGATATATCATCCGCTTCAAATTAAAAAAATGAAAAAACTGGTTTTAACAATTCTGATGCTGGCTTCAATCCAGATCACTTTCGCCCAGGGCCTGAGTGCAAAAGAGATCATCCGGAAGGCCGACGACAAGAACCGGGGGCTTTCCAGCCAGGGAACCATGACCATGACTGTGATTCGGCCCGACTGGACCAGGACCATCACCATGAAGACCTGGTCGAAAAGCAGGGAATATTCCCTCGTGCTCATCACGGCGCCGGCCAAGGACAAGGGACAGGTGTTTCTCAAGATAAAGACCGAGATGTGGAACTGGGTGCCTTCAATAGACAAAA
>JAPLDN010000244.1 GCA_026391755.1 Bacteroidota bacterium | reverse complement strand
GCCGGCCTGGCCGCCATCATCACTCCATGTGTTTTCCCCATGATCCCGATGACTGTGACCTTTTTCATGAAAGGAAGTGAGAACAAACGCAAAGGGCGTATACAGGCTATTGTTTACGGACTTTCCATCATTGTTATTTATACCGTAATCGGAACTATTGTTGCTGTTACCCTGGGAGCCAACTTCGCTAATTTCCTAAGCACCCACTGGATTCCAAACGTCTTTTTCTTCATGATCTTTATGGTTTTCGCCGCCTCATTCCTGGGGATGTTCGAGATCACGCTCCCCAGCTGGCTGGTTAACAAGGCCGACAAGCAGGCCGATAAAGGAGGGTATACAGGCGCTTTCTTCATGGCGTTCACCTTGGTTCTGGTTTCCTTTTCATGCACCGGGCCTATTGTTGGGGCCATCCTTGTGCAATCGGCAAGCGGAGAGATAATCAAGCCTGTTATCGGAATGCTCGGCTTTTCACTGGCGTTTGCGATGCCCTTCGGCTTATTCGCATTCTTCCCGTCATGGCTTGCCGGCCTTCCCAAATCGGGCGGATGGCTGAACTCGGTTAAGGTCGTCCTGGGGTTCATTGAAATTGCACTGGGCCTCAAATTCCTGAGTATTGCCGACCAGACCTACCATTGGCATATCCTCGACAGGGAAGTCTATCTTGCATTGTGGATCATCACCTTCACGCTCATGGGCTTCTACCTGCTTGGAAAACTTAAATTTCATCATGATTCCGATCTCCCGTTCATCAGTGTGCCCAGGCTGCTGCTGGCGATTATCACCTTCTCTTTCGTGATCTATATGGTACCCGGGATGTTTGGTGCACCCCTTAAAGCCTTATCAGGATATCTCCCTCCCGAAACCTCACTCGATTTCGACCTCACACGTATCATCCGGGAAGAAGTCAAAGCATTTTCAGGCAGCGGGAGCGGCGGTAACATTACATCCGCCCTTTGTGAGAAACCAAGATACGGCGACTTCCTTAAACTCCCCCATGGGCTCGACGGGTACTTTGATTACAAACAGGGCCTCGCTTGCGCTAAAAAGATGAACAAACCCCTGTTTATTGACTTCACCGGCCATGGTTGCGTAAATTGCCGCGAAATGGAAGCCAACGTTTGGTCGGCACCGCCGGTCCTTCAAAGGCTGCGCGAGAAATTCATTGTGACTGCGCTGTATGTGGATGACAAAACCGAAGTCCCCGAAAACGAATGGGTCACAAGCAAATACGACGGCAAAGTGAAGAAATCGATAGGCAGGATCTATGCCGACCTCCAGATCTCAAAGTACAATATCAATTCCCAGCCGTATTATGTGCTGCTCGATACTGCCGGCAACCTGCTGGCCCAGCCCCGTGCCTATAACCTAAACGTGGATGAATTTGTAAAATGGCTCGATGGAGCCCTGGATAATTTCCGGAAACAACAAAAACAATAAAATGGATCCATTTTCATATCTCAATACGCTGGATAATGCAGTGATAGAGGAACTCTTCGAGAAATACCGAAAGGATCCGGCATCGGTTGATGAATCATGGAGAAAATTCTTTGAAGGCTTTGAATTCTGCCAGAAAAACTATAAGGCCGAGGAAGGCGAAGCTTTCCTGTATCCTAATGAGTTCAAGGTTATGAACCTCATCGCCGCTTACCGCCAGAGGGGACATTTGTTCACAAAGACCAACCCTGTGAGGACCAGGCGAAAGTATACGCCCACACTTGATATAGAGAATTTCGGACTGGGCAGGGATGACCTGGTCAAGCATTTCCAGGCAGGAAAAGAACTTGGCCTTGGAAATGCAAAGCTCAGTGATATCATTGAACATCTTCAAAAAACCTATTGTGATTCTGTTGGTATTGA
>JAPLDN010000033.1 GCA_026391755.1 Bacteroidota bacterium | reverse complement strand
AGCATCGTCTTCAGCCGTACCCCGGGCGCCGTGCTGAACATCGTCTACCTCAACCCGGCCAAGGTCACCGATTTTAAGAATCCTTCGGAACTCAGGGATCACCTCATCACAGTAATCCAGCATTTCAGGAATGAGCAGAATATCGGGAAGGTCATTCCCTTCGAAGAAGCAGCCATTACCGACGAACGAAACATTGTCGCCCTTACCGAAGGAGCGCTGGGCGGAAAAGGAAGGGGGCTCGCTTTCGTAAACACCCTGATCTACAACTACGATTTTTCCCAGATTATACCGAACATCAATATCCGCACCCCGAAAACATCCATCATCGGTACCGAGGAGTTTGAATATTTTCTCGACAGGAATAAGTTACGGGAGCAGGCTTTGCTTGAAAACGACTATAGCCTCCTGAGACACAGGTTTATAAGCGGAAAGCTCACTGAAACCCTGATACGGAAGCTTAAGTCGGTCATCAAATTAATACAGAACCCGCTTGCTATCAGGTCCTCCGGTCTTTTCGAAGATTCCCTGAACCAGCCATTCGCCGGGATCTTTGAAACATACCTGATTCCCAATAACCATCCCGATCCAAATGTAAGGCTTACGCAACTCATGGATGCCATCAAACTGGTCTATGCTTCGGTATATTCCCCTGTTGCCAAAGGGTATATTGAAGCGGTGAATTACAGGATAGAACAGGAAAAAATGGCTGTGGTTGTCCAGGAAGTCGTAGGCCACAGGCATGGGGATGTGTTTTATCCCCATATCAGCGGGGTTGCACAATCCTACAACTACTATCCTTTTGCTCATATGAAGCCCGAGGAGGGATTTGCAGTAATCGCCCTTGGCCTTGGGCGCTATGTTGTTGAAGGGGAAAAGGCATTCCGTTTTTCACCCAAATATCCCACCCTCGAGATCAATACTCCCAAGGACCAGTATAAAGGTTCACAGTTGCATTTTTATGCAGTGGACCTGAAGAAAGAGAATGTAAACCTCCTTGAGGGTGAGGATGCCGGTCTCAGGATGATGGAGATTGACGTGGCAGAAGAACATGGGACCCTGAAGCACCTGGCTTCGGTATATTCCCTCGAAAACAACAGGATCAGCCCGGGACTCAACCAGCCTGGCCCCAGGGTAATAAACTTTGCCGATATCCTGAAATACAACTATGTTCCCCTGGCCAAGACCGTCGAGGTTGTTCTTGATGTGGTAAAGGAGGCTTTGGGTACTCCTGTTGAAATAGAATTTGCCATCGACCTTGAAAAGGATGATGAGAACCGGGCCTCTTTTTACCTTCTGCAAATTAAACCCCTGATCGGAAATGTGACTGATTACCATGTCGACATGAATAAGATCAACCCGGCGGAGATACTGCTGTATGCCGATAAGGAAATGGGCAACGGTGTCATTGATGACATTCATGATGTGATTTTTGTCGATCCTGAAACCTTCGATAACACCAAGAACATGGAGATGGCCGAAGAGATCAACCATATCATCCATGAATTTTTCAAGGAGGGTAAGAAGTATGTCCTG
>JAPLDN010000260.1 GCA_026391755.1 Bacteroidota bacterium | reverse complement strand
TTTTTCATATTCTTCTGAATATCGTCCATTGAGTTCAGCAGATCCTTGTTCAGGCTTACTTTCTGAGTTTCGAGCGCCAGTTTTGAGGAATTGAGGCTGATCGTAGCGAGTTGCTTTTGAAGACCCGGACGGCTTGCCGGAATGATAGGGATTGTGAGGCCAACACCAACTGCATAGTTGAAGACCACTGCATCGATCTCGGGCATGAAACCATTTTTATAACCCAGTCCTGCCTGGAAATTGAGTAGGGGCATTCGTAAGCGCTTTGCAGAAACAATGTCCCATCCGGCCGAAGTGATCTTATCCCCTGCAATCCTGATCTCCGGATTATTCTGAAAGGCCAGGCTGAATAAAGAATCAGTCGCTATCGTGAAAGTAGACTGGGTAACCACTGTATCATTAAGGTACCCGTTTCCGGATGTTCCCGTAAGCATCCCAAGCATATTGTACTGCTTGTTAAGCTGGGTTACCAGGTCAGTGTAGAAATTCTCTGCATTGGTGTATTTTACCTGGGTTGAAACCAGGTCATAGGTAAGGGCATCACCGTTTTTTACTTTCACATCGATCTGCTTAAGGGTGGATTGCAGAAGGCTGATCTGTTCCTTCTGAACAAACAGGCTTTTATTAAGGAAGATGATGGAATAATAGATCTGGGCAACCTGGTATGCGAGCTGGATTTTGAAGCTTTCCAGATTGTCCTTTGATGTTGTAAGATCGCTTTTTGCCTTGTTAACGGCTGCCGGTGTGCGCAGATCAAGGATTGGCTGAGCGAGGCTGATGGAAGCGTTGTAATTGTCGGCCGGGGCCACTTTAAAGGACTGAACCGTGGAGCCCATCGGGATCTCGATGGCCGGGGTAGGGTAAAGACGGTTATATGACAGATTTGCACCCGCAATTGGCCAGTAACCGGCTTTTCCAAGACTGACCTTCACTTCGCTCATCCTTACCAGGTCGCTCATCTCACCCACCTTAGGGTATTTCTGGAATGATTGCCCCACGAGTAGTTTCAGGGTTTGGGGTACCGGGATCTCCTGGGCCTGGAAATTACTGATGAAAACAGCCGTCAGTATTATTAAAAAAAAGTGTCTCATATGTTTATTTATATGTATGCTAAAATCCTAATTTGACCTTTGTCATTTGTACATTGTACATCCTTAATGTGCTTCACTCGCCGCCGCAATCTGTCCGCCGCCGATCTTCCTGTTTTTGGTGATAAAGATCAGAGGAAAGGCAATCAGAATAAACAGGGTTGCATAAAGGAATGCGTCGAGATAGCTGAGCATAAAGGTTTGTTTCATCACCGAAAGCTCAATCACTTTATAGGTTTGCATCTGCAGGTCAGCCGCAAACGGGAGCTTGGCCTGAAGGGTCTGATATACCTGGTTATAGCGCTCTGCAAATTGCTGACTGCCGCTGTAAATATTGCTGATCAGGTCCATGCGGTGAACTGCAACCCGGTGTGCGACATAATTGTTAATAATAGCAATGCCGAAGGATCCACCCATCTGCCGCATCATATTATTCAAAGCGACCCCTTGCGGGATATCCCGGGGCTGTAATCCGGCGACAGCCATTGCATTCAAAGGAACGAAAAGGCAGGCCAGCCCGGCGCCCCTGATCATCAGCGGCAAGGCAAAGAAACCCGAAGACACATTCAGATCGGCTCTTGACATCAGGATTCCGAAGCCCATGAGCGTTATAAATCCAATGCCGACAAAGAGCTTGGGAGATGTTCCTGCCGAGAGGGCCCTGCCGATGAAGGGCATGAAAAAGAGTGAAAGGATGGACGCGGGGAGAAGGGTAAGACCGGTTTCATAAGCTGTATAACCAAGCACCCTTTGAAGCATCAGGGGGAAAATAAATACCGAGGTAAACAAAATAAACCCCACGATGAAGGTGAGAAGAGTGGTGAGCGCAAGGTTGCGGTCCTTTAAAATGCGAAGGTTGACAACAGGTTCCTTCTGTTTCAGTTCCCACCAGACGAAGGTCACCAGGCCAACAACTGCAACTACAGTAAGCCAGATGATCAGTTTTGAATCGTACCAGTCTTCATATTCCCCTCTTTCAAGAACATACTGCAGGGCGCTGATCCCGATGGTAAGCAGGAAAATCCCGCTCCAGTCTATCCTGGGTTTTGTATGGATGTCGAAGCCCCTCGGGATAAAGCGGTAGGCAAGGATGCTGGCAAGAATTCCGAATGGGACGTTGATGTAAAATATAAGAGGCCAGGAATAGCTGTCAATGATCAGTCCGCCAACCGTGGGGCCCAGGGTGGGGCCGAGTACGACACCCATTCCGAAGAGGGCCGCTGCCAGTCCCCTTTGTTTGCCGGGAAAAGTCTCGAAGAGTATGGACTGTGATGTTGAGAGCAGACCGCCTCCGCCAAGACCCTGTACGAACCTCCATAATACGATTTGCCAGAGGGAGGTTGACATTCCGCAGAACACAGAAGCTATGGTAAAGATAATTATTGAGGCCATATAATACCGGCGGCGGCCGAAAAATGCGGCCAGGAATCCCGTCATGGGGATGATGATCACATTGGCGATGGCGTAGGAAGTGATCACCCAGGCGATATCCTCGATAGAAGCGCCCAGGTTGCCTGCCATCTGGTTCAGGGCGACATTCACGATGGAAGTGTCGATCAGCTCCATGATAGCTGCCGAAACAGTGGTGAGTGCGATGATAACCTTCGCTGTTTTGCTGAGGTATTGCATTGGCGCGATCAGATAGGAACCGAAACAACTACGCTCATCCCTGCCCTCAGCACATCCTTGTATTTAGCCGCATCGATGATCTCAATGCGGACTGGGATACGCTGCGTAACTTTTACAAAATTCCCAGTGGCATTATCAGGTGGTAACAGCGAGAACCTCGCCCCTGTTGCTTCGGAAAGTGAAACGACTTTTCCCTGGACTTCCAGTTTTGGATAGCCGTCAATTTTGATTTCCACGACCTGTCCCACATGGATATTCCTGACCTGGTTCTCCTTGAAGTTAGCCACAACCCATTGGCTCTGGTTGTTTACAATAGTAAAAAGCGGAGTCCCGCTCTGTATGAACTGCCCCTCGTCAATATTGCGTTTTCCGAGTTTTCCATCGGCAATGGCATAGATCCTGCAATAGGAGAGTTTAAGTTTTTGCTGGTCGATGCGTGCTTTTTTAATATCGGCCTGTGCCTGTGCCTTGCCAACAAGCGACCTCAGGACTTCCAGCCGTGTTTCGGCCACTTTTACATCCAGCTGGCTGGTCTCCAGCTGCTTGTTTGTAACATCAAAATTCGACTGGCTGTCGTCGATCTGCCGTTTGGTGATGGCATTCCCTTCAAACAATTTTTTATCGCGGTTCAGGTCATTCGCGGCCTTGGACTGCCTTATCCAGAGTACTTCGAAGTTGGACCTCGCAGATGAAAGCGATGCATCGGCATTGGTCAGGGATGCTTTTGCATTTTCAATGTCCGACAGGGACTGGTTGAAATCAGCCTGCATCTCGCTGAGCTGAAGCCGAAGTTCAGTGGAGTCAACCACCATCAGCAACTGTCCTTTGGTGACATTCACATAGTCGTCGACATAGATTTTATCAACATAACCTGAAACCCTTGAAAGGATAGGAGCCAGCCTCATCTCAACCTGGGCATTGTCGGTCTCTTCATGATTGATTGCATGCCAGACCTCTTTTGCAAGGTAGGTGAGGCCTATAACAACTACAGTTATTATTATGATCCGGGGTAATATTTTTTTACTTGTTTTAGGTTCTTTTACGGATTCGGTGTCCATGTGGTAAGTTTTTTATATTTTTGCAAAAGTAAACTAAGTTGACGAAATATCGACAATGTAGTTGACTAAATTTATATAAAATTTACAATGCTTTCAAAATCAGTCAAGAAAAAATTAACTGACCGGATGCCTGCAAAAAGTGAAAGCTTTGGCCGGCAGATTTATTTATTGTACCGGTATCTTGTGAAATTAGACGAAGAATTATTACCCAGGATGGGTCTCGGGCAAATGGGCCCAAGTCATATCCACCTCTTATTCACTATCGGGCTTGACGGAGTGTCGAACAGCGGGATGGCACGGCGGGCAAAGGTTTCAAAACAAGCCATGAGCAAGCTGGTTCAGGAAATGCTGAAGCTCGAAGTCATCACCATTCAGCATAACGAGCAGGACAGCCGTTGCAACATTATTTCCCTCACCGACAAGGGTGCAGATACCCTGATGAAGATTTGGGAAACAAATGAGCAGCTGGCTGCCGAATTCGAAAAACGACTGGGCAAAGCAAAAGCAAAAAGGCTATTGGTTTTAATGGCCGAGCTGGTTGATTCACTCGAAGCGGAACCTTCTTAATTATCATATTTCCGGGAATTCAGGCCGATCAGGCAGCTTGTCTAAACCTCCGGATAAACTTACCCGAATGCGCATATCATTGATCATGGTTTTGCTGGTTTACGGGTTGATGGCCCCGGCTCAGAACATCAACCTCTCCCAGGGCCTTTATTTTGACGGGGAGCCCTATCTTGCCCTGGATCCTGTGAATCCTCTGCACATGGTTGTCGCCTGGATGGGGTATATCCCTTACCAGCAAATTGCCATCAAGACTTCGGCTACATTTGACGGGGGACTTACCTGGAGCCCGGTTAATAGTATTTCCCATGCTTCCCCGAATTTTACTTCGGCTGATCCCTCTCTGGCTTTCGATGCTTCGGGAAACCTGTTTCTCGCCTATGTGGATTACCGGAAAAGTCCGGATTCCGGTGCTGTTTATGTTGTGAAGTCTGCGGATGGCGGGCTGAGCTGGAACCAGTGGAAGAAGGTGATCGATGCCTGGGACGACGGCCTGAAAAGGCCTATTGACAGACCCTGGCTGACAATCGACCGTTCTGGCGGACCGTATAACGGCAGGATGTATGTTACGACCAAGCCGGCGCCATGGATTGCCCCTCCCAACCGGCCTTATCTCATATGTTCGGCCGATGCCGGGCAAAGCTGGGAAAGCTGGAGATACCTCGATACCCTGAACTGGATGGTGGGGCCTTATATTGCAGGTCCTATGGCTGCCCCCGAAACAGGTTCAAACGGAATGTTTTATGCCATCTATCCAAGTTGGGAGCCTGCCCAAAGCCTGCAGCCGAGGTTTATCATCGCAAGCTCGGCTAATGGTGGAAACGCTTTTAGCTATCATGAGGTAATTATTGGTGCAGCCGGTGTGACTGATACCCTTTCGAAAAAAGGGTACCGCCTGATTGCCGATCCCACAGATCCGGCACACCTGGCTTTTATACGAATTTCCATGATGTTCGGTGATCCTGACGTTGTGATGATAGAATCCCATAATGCGGGAATTACCTGGGCCGATACCACAAGAATGAACGATGACTCCGTGGGCAATGGACGTATGCAGGAGCTCGCCTGGGCGGGGTTTAGTCCTGCCGGTGACCTGATTTCCGCATGGCGGGACCGAAGGCATGCACCCGATACAGGCTACGCAACTTCATACGAGATATACGGCGCTGTGCGCTGGCACGATTCGCTGCAGTTTTCAGCTAATTTCAGGATCTCCGACACAATCATCGGTTTTAACCAGGTTCTCAGGGGTAAAGGAAATGATTTTATGAATGTGGTGATGGCCGATGATACCATGAGCGCTGTTTGGGGCGACACCCGCAACGGCCAGCTGAATATCTGGTTTGACCGAATGGATCTTCGTCATCCCGGTCCATCCGGAACCAGGCCGCTGGCCACCGAAAACCCACCCTGGCTAAAATACGGCCCAAACCCTGTGCATGACAAACTCAGGGCGGAAGCGCCGGGACTAAGCAATTTGATGTTGTACGACCTGAAGGGAACAATCCTGAAATCACTGTCAGTGAAAGGCCACGATAATGATGAACTGCGAACAGCAACGCTTATGCTCTCCGACCTTCCTAATGGGGAATATTTACTTGAAGCCAGGACTTCAAGAGGAAATCTCATCCAGAAAATTCTTATTTCAAAATAGTACAGGATAATATTTTATAACGTATATATACGTTACAAGATATACATAACGTATATTTGCACAATTATTATAATTAATAATTCAACCAACTTACTTCAAATTTAGCTCAGCTGATCGATGAGAATTTTAATATTATGTACCGGGAATTCATGCCGAAGCCAGATGGCGGAAGGGTTCCTGAGATCCTTTGATTCGGGTTTGGAAGTTCTTTCTGCCGGAACAAATCCGGCTATTGCGGTTAATCCTGTCGCAGTGGCAGTGATGAAAGAAGCGGGAATCGATATTTCGCGAAACAGGCCGAAAAGCGTTGAGCTCTTCCTGAACGAGCCCTTCGATTATGTTATCACGGTTTGCGGAGGTGCGAAAGAAACTTGTCCTGCCTTCACGGGAAAAGTCAGGTACCGGCTCCATATCGGGTTTGACGATCCTGCAGATGCTGTTGGGACTGTTGAAGAGGCGATGCCTGTATTCCGCAGGGTGAGGGATGAGGTCCGATCCGGGTTTAACAAGTTATACATTGACCGGATTGCGGCAGAATTGGTTCATGAACAAAAACTTTAAATTATGAAAACCAGGTTGAAATTTTTAGATCGCTACCTTACCTTATGGATCTTTCTGGCCATGGCCGTTGGCGTTGCATGGGGATGGCTTTTTCCCGGTATTGCAGGCTTCTGGAACTCCATGTCGTCGGGAACAACGAACATTCCAATAGCTATCGGACTTATTGTGATGATGTATCCGCCCCTGGCCAAAGTCAAATATGAAGAACTGGGCGATGTCTTCAAAAACACAAAAGTTCTTGGGTTATCTCTGTTGCAGAACTGGGTTATTGGTCCGGTTTTAATGTTCCTCCTTGCTGTCATTTTCCTGCAATTCAACATCGACTATATGTATGGCCTGATCCTGATAGGCCTGGCCCGGTGTATTGCCATGGTGATCGTTTGGAATGAGCTTGCAAAAGGCGATACCGAATATTGTGCCGGGCTGGTAGCATTAAATTCCATCTTCCAGGTCTTGTTTTTCTCTTTTTATGCCTGGCTTTTCATTGCTGTTTTACCTTCCTGGTTCGGGCTTCCAACAAACAGCATCGTTGAGAATATCACGATAATTCAAATTGCCAAAAGTGTTTTCATTTACCTGGGCATCCCGTTTTTAGCCGGATTCCTGACACGTTTCATCCTGCTACGTGTGAAAAGCAAAGAATGGTACCATGCTAAATTTGTCCCCAGGATTAGTCCGCTTACCCTGGTTGCCCTGCTTTTTACCATCCTTGTGATGTTTTCGCTCAAAGGGGAGTATATAATCAGGATCCCTGTGGATGTCGTTCGCATTGCAATTCCATTATGCATTTATTTTGTGATCATGTTCCTGGTATCATTCTGGATGAGTAAAAAAGCTGGGGCAACCTATGAGCAATCTGCAACACTTTCGTTTACGGCTGCAAGCAATAATTTCGAGCTGGCTATTGCAGTTGCCATTGCCGTTTTCGGGATCAATTCGGGAGAAGCTTTTGCCGCAGTGATCGGACCCCTGGTGGAGGTGCCAGTACTTATTGCCCTTGTCAATGTGGCATTGAAATTCAGGGTGAAGTATTTCAGTAAGCTGGTCTGACATCTGACATCTGACATCTGACATCTGACATCTGATATCTGATATCTGATATCAGATGTCAGATGTCAGATGTCGGATGATTCTTCTTATCTTTACGATATTATTAACGTTTAATCCTTAAAATCTGAAAACCATGAGAACAACAGCAGCGTTAATCTGTTTGGTCCTTTTTGCATTCGGAATGCAGGCCCAGAACATTAAAGTTCCAACGACAACCGATGTTAAGAAAGCAGAACAAAATGTGACGACCGAAGCCACAAAGGCTGCGAGCCAGGCTAATATAGGCAGCCTGATCGGGCAGTTGACCAACGGTATATCCGATAATGCACTTACAGATTCATTCAAAAAAAACAAAACAGATTTTGTAAGCAAGGTGAATAATGTGTCGGATGCTGCCGGCGCGTCTTCAGCTCTACAAACATTGGAGGGCGGATTGCTTCCCTCGGCTATGGATGCTGGATGGGGGAAAGTGAAAGACAAATGGATCAAGGATGCCAAGACAGCCAAAACGGTGAAAAGTGTTGCCGGTATAGCTGGAACCCTTGAATCGAATATCAGCCCTAAATACTTCAAGGGCAACTGGGCAACAGTGCGCCCGGCATGGCAAACTGCATTAAGCGCCCTGGCCAAGTAGAAACAAGAGATCCGCTATGGAAAACC
>JAPLDN010000381.1 GCA_026391755.1 Bacteroidota bacterium | reverse complement strand
CAGGTAAAGGTTGCTCTGTCCACTGTGGATGTGGAGCAAGCAAAAATCAACCTGCAGGCGGAGATACCGGGCTGGAATTTTGACCGGGTAATTCAGAATGCCCGCAAAAACTGGAATCAGTATTTAAACAGGGTTGACATCACGGCCGATGCAGCCCAAAAGGAAATATTTTACACCTCCCTGTATCATTTTTTATTACAACCATCAAATATTGCGGATGTGAACGGGAAATATCGCGGAGCGGATAACAGGATTGCAGTTGCACCGAATGGTGAATATTATTCAACGCTTTCGATCTGGGATATCTACAGGACCGCTTTCCCCTTACTGGAGATCCTTGTACCGGAAAGGATCAACGGAATTATAAATACCTTGTTACTCCATTTTAAAGCAGCAGGGTTTTTGCCTATCTGGACGGCCTGGGGACAGGATAACTACTGCATGATCGGTAACCATTCAATTCCCATGATACTGTCGGCTTACAATAACGGGTTTAAAGGTTTTAATTCGAAGGAAGCATTGGAAGCAATGGTTGAGACTTCAACGAAAAGCCATATCAATTCCAACTGGACGTTTTATAACCAATATGGTTACTATCCTTTTGACAAGCTGGATAATGAATCCGTATCACGCACACTTGAAAGCGGATATGATGACTGGTGTGTTGCACAAATGGCTGAAAAACTTGGAGACAAGCCTGCTGCCATATCTTTTTATAGAAGAGCAGCTTATTATAAGAACCTTTATGATCCCGGCAGTAAACTGTTTCGCGGCAGGGATACAAATGGGAACTGGAGAACTCCATTTAATCCCCTGGCTGCAACTTCACCTATGAATAATCCGGGAGATTATACAGAAGCGAATGCATGGCAATACTTCTGGACGCCCGCCCAGTTTGATATTGAGGGCATAATGAAACTGTTGGGAGGCAAAGAGGCCTTCACAAAACAACTTGACGATTTCTTTACCATCGAAACAAAAAATCCCGATAAATTCCTGGGGCAGGAGGCAATGATTGGGCAATATGCCCATGGTAATGAGCCTGGCCACCATATTCTCTATTTATATTCGTTTTCAAACACTACCAAAACAGGGCAGAAATATATCCACCGGATCATAACTGAATTCCATCGCAACACTCCTGACGGGATGATGGGAAATGATGATTGCGGACAAATGTCAGCCTGGTATATCATGTCTTCACTGGGATTTTTTCCTGTCAATCCTGCAGGTAAAGAGTTCGTTTTAGGGGCGCCGCAGGTTTCCAATACCGTTATTTATTTTTCAAACGGAAAGAAGTTTACCATTGATGCTAAAAAACTTTCATCGAAAGCCATTTATACGGGAAAGATCATGCTAAACGGAAACATCCACAAAGATACTTTCATTACTTACCTGCAAATAATGAACGGAGGCAATCTGACCTTTGAGATGATTGGGAATTAGTAGAAAGAGGTTGATTTTACAGGGAAAATGGAAAGTCAGGCAGATTCGAATGAGGGATAAAACCAATGTTGCTATTCAATGAGTTAGCCGGAAATGATTATTTTACTTTTCATTATTACTTTGAACCCTGTTTGTACCTGCAAAAAATAAATTCCGCTGGGCAGATTATTTCTTTCTAAAACTATCCTATCCCCGGTAAAATTTATTGTTTTCACCACCTGCCCCCAAATATTATAAATTCTCAAATCGGCGTTTTCAAGGTCTTTTTGAAATTGTATTGTTGTTGATATATCGAACGGATCAGGATAAACTGTAATGAGATCCGGCAATTCTTTCCCCGGAACAGCTGTTGCTATATTGCAATGCCGGCCATTGTTACCTGTCGGATTGCGCATATAATGAATATGATGATCCGTATTGCTCATATAAATTATATGAAGGGCACAGCCCGTATAGGCAGTAAAAGCTGTTATCCCGATATTACCGGAGAAAAATGTAAAGGGAACATCCCAGTTTGTTCCTCCATCGCCGGAATGCAGATATTGTCCGCCGATGTAGGCTTTTACATAAGTTAAATGCAATTCAGATCCATCCCTTACCATATAAGGATAATAAAACGTAGTATCCGGGTCATTGGTCAGATCCTTGTTCATTCCCCAACTTGAGCCTGTGTCGGCAGATTGGACAATCTGAATCTGGTAATGCCCTGAAGCTGCACCGGCATAAGGAACATCTACATTTGCACTGTCCACGCTGACCATTGTTCCGTAACCAAAAGGCGGTGCAATGGTATCATCCGGGCTCCATGTTATCCCGTAATCAGATGAGTGTTTATAGAATATCTGCATTTTATTATTATACCTGTTGTCATTCCAGGCCATGTGAATATGGGATCCCTGGGCCATGATGGCTTCATCTTCCGAGCGGCCCAAAGCGTTTGTAAGTTGCAGGTGGGGGCTCCATGTTGTTCCGTTATCGGTTGATCTCAGGAAGAATATTTCCGTATTGTAGGGCGACTGGGAGGTCACAATGTCGTTGGCCACATAAACGGTATTTCCTGAAACTGTGACAGCGGGCCAGTTCGCAATTACAGAATCCAGCAGGACATCGGGTCCCCATGTATTGCCTCCATCCAGGGAATGCCTGTAATGGGATGACCGGTGATTGTCAAGGGTATCTATTTCCCTCCAGACGACATGTATGCTTGAGCCATTGACGACAATAGCAGGGTTCCATGCATTGCCGCCAGTATTTGTTATCGGAATGGGAGAAGTCCATGTCATACCTGTATCTGCAGACATCGTATAATATATTGCGCCTTTTTTTGTGCTGAACCGATCGCACCATACTACATTTAGCTTATAACCGCTGACCCCTATGCACGGTCCCATGCTTTCATTCAGTAAAGCAGAAACTGCCCCGGGTGAAATATCGACAGGACCGCTCCATTGGGCGAATGTTGCATACTGTATGAAAACCGTGAAAACAACTGTTAAAAGTACTTTTGTTTGCATTTTGTTGATGTATTGTGTCTGCATCCCCAAATTTACTCTTTTTAAATCTCAATTGAGACCTGCACTATCTCCAGAAAAAAAATAAGGTCATTGTTTTTGACAATGCCTACTTTTACATTACTGTATTTTTATGGTTTGTCATGAAAATCTTGCTCACCGGGGCTACCGGGTATATCGGCCAGAGACTGTTGCCTGTTTTATTAAAGCAAGGCCATGAGGTAATATGCTGCGTCCGTGATAAGGCCAGGTTTAATAAAAATAAATTCCCTTCTGGAAACTTACAGGTAATCGAGATTGATTTCCTTGACAGTAAAACACTTGAAAAGATACCTGAAGATATTGATGCAGCTTACTTCCTGGTCCATTCAATGGCCACAATACACGAGGATTTTGAAAATCTTGAGAAGATCAATGCGGACAATTTTAAATCGGGAATCGAAAAAACAAGAGCTAAACAGGTCATATACCTGAGTGGCATTGTCAATGAGCAGAATCTTTCAAAACACCTCAGATCAAGAAAAAAAGTCGAGGAAATTCTTTCCGGAGGGACTTACAGTCTCACTACACTCCGGGCAGGGATCATCATTGGATCAGGGAGTTCCTCTTTTGAGATCATGCGTGACCTGGTAGAGAAGTTACCGGTAATGATCGCGCCCAGGTGGCTGGCAACAAAATCCCAACCCATAGCCATCGGCAATGTGATTGAATTTCTCAAAGGTGTGCTGATGAATGAAATTACATTCAACCGGAGTTTTGACATCGGGGGCCCCGACATCCTCACATATAAGGAAATGCTGTTGAGGTTTGCAGGGATACGAAATTTAAAAAGACATATCATTACAGTGCCTGTAATGACTCCCCGGCTTTCATCCTACTGGTTGTATTTTGTCACCGCCACTTCTTTCTCCCTTGCAAAAAACCTTGTCGACAGCATGAAGGTCGAAGTCATCTGCAGGGAAAATGAATTAAAAGACCTGCTCGGAATAACCCTAATTTCATATGATGATTCGATCCGACTGGCATTTGATAAGATTGAACACCGGGAAGTCCTGTCGAGTTGGACCGATGCCCTGTCGAGTCACATACTTGAAAAGGGCGTTTCGGGATTGATCGAAGTTCCTGTTCACGGATGTTTTACCGACAGGCGGGAAAGAAAAATAAAGAATACGGATGCCACCCTGAAAAGGATCTGGGCCGTTGGCGGAAAAAACGGATGGTACTATGCCAACTGGCTCTGGGAACTGAGAGGATTTATCGATAAACTTTTTGGAGGTGTCGGCTTGCGCAGGGGCAGAAAAAGCAGTACGGAAATAAGCCCGGGAGATGCTCTTGATTTTTGGAGGGTTTTGCTGGCAAGCAAAGAAGATAAAAGACTCTTATTATATGCAGAAATGAAACTCCCCGGTGAGGCATGGCTGGAGTTTTTAATAATCGACAATAAGGTCTTTCAAACTGCCACATTTCGTCCCTTGGGTTTGTTGGGGCGTCTCTACTGGTATTCCATGCTGCCATTCCATGCCTTCATTTTTCGGGGGATGCTTAAAAATATTGCTTCATGAAACAGTTAAACAATTTCTTTAAACTTGCAGCTTCCCTGCTCCTGCCGCTGGGAGTCGGGGCTGTTGCCGGTTTATTCACTGCAAAGGCAGTGCCCGAATGGTATGCATCCCTCAACCGGCCTTCATTCAGTCCGCCGAACTGGGTGTTTGGCCCGGTATGGACGGCCCTTTACATCCTGCTGGGGGTTTCCCTGTACCTGGTCTGGAAACTTGAATCAGGAAAGGAACGCAACCTGGCAATCCTTGCTTTTTTGCTTCAACTGGTATTAAACTTCGGATGGAGCTTCCTTTTCTTTTATTTCAGAATGATTGGTTTTGCCCTGGCTGAAATTGTACTTTTATGGATTGCCATTGTTATTATGCTTTACCTGTTCTTCAAGATCAGACCGATAGCTGCTTACATTAATATCCCGTACCTTTTATGGGTCACTTTTGCCAGTATACTTAATTCGGCTTATTATTTTCTTAACTAAACCTGAAATGCCATGATCCATTATCTGAAACTTTATTTCGCCTCCCTGGCCGTTTTCTTTGCAGTCGATATGGTTTGGCTGGTGCTCGTTGCCCGTTCTTTCTATAAAAAATACCTGGGATATATCATGTCTCCAACGATCAATTGGGTCCCGGCTATCATTTTCTACCTTCTCTTTATTGTCGGGCTCCTGGTTTTCGTAGTCATACCGGGGGTGAAGGAGAATTCCCTTCAAAATACGATTCTTAGGGCTGTTTTGTTCGGACTGATAACCTATGCAACCTATGATCTCACCAACCTTGCGACCATCAACCAGTGGCCCCTGGCCGTCACATTGGTTGACCTGGTTTGGGGAATGGTGCTTTCCACCGTCGTGAGCGTTGCAGGTTTCTACCTGTCGAAGTGGCTTTGATCCCTTACCTTAACTAATTACTTCCCTATGATGAAAATACCCAGGGTTTTATATTTAGGCGCATGTTTCCTCCTGTTTATCTCCTGCGCTTCCCCGGTCAAATCCTATCATAAAGCCATGGCTGCAGCCCCTTTTGACGTCATCATCGTTCCGGGGATCCCCTACCAGGACCGGGACTGGACAAGCAATATCATGAAGGACCGTGTGGCCTGGTCTGTTTACCTGTATAAGAAAGGCATTGCCGTCAATGTGATCTATTCAGGCAATGCCGTCTATTCTCCATACATTGAAGGGAGGATCATGGCTATGTATGCCATTGCATCAGGCATTCCCGGGCAGCATGTCTTTTCTGAAACAAAGGCGGAACACAGCACCGAAAATCTTATCTATTCGTACAGGATGGCAACAAAAATGGGCTTTGAAAAGATTGCTGTTGCGACCGATCCAAACCAGTCAACCGGCCTTAAAACCTATGCCTGGGATTACGGCATCCCTGTTGTTTTTATTCCGATCCTGTATGATTCACTTCGTAGCTTTCCAATAGATTACACTATTAAAATTGATCCCTCAGCCGCTTTTATAAGCGATTTTGTACCTCTGCCTCAAAGAGAGAATATTATAAAACGTGTCATGGGGACCCTTGGGTTTGGAATCAGGACAGCTGAACCCGAATGAAATATAAATTTTAACCTTAATGAGATCCATATGTCATGGCACCGTGAAAAAACAGTATTGCTGCTGATCAACCTTCTTGCCGGGGGCAGCGTCATCGGCAGCTATATCCAGGGGTTTGTTTCCCACCCCGGAAAGACTGCGGCGTTATGGGGAAACGTCCCGGCATCCCTGCTGCCTTATTATACTCTTTCCATGGGAACAGCCGCTGTTGGTTACCTGGTATTTACAGCTTACCTGGTGTTTTTTGTGGATCCCGGCAACTGTAAGATCTTCGGCCGGTTCCCATTCTGCCTGTTTAACTGGCTGTATGCAATAATCCTTGTTTTTTCTGCCTTATGGATGCCTCTCACATTTATAATGCTTGACAAACCCTCTGCTTCACTCTGGCTTACTATACGATTTGTGCTCGCAATAGTCGGACTCGGCTCAGTTGGTTTTCTTGCAGCGGTTTCCACCCTCAAGCCGGCAGAACCTGCCTGGGCGCACAGGTCCGCATGGATAGGATGCATTTTCTTCGCCTTCCAGACTGCAATTCTCGATACGCTGGTCTGGACTGCACTTTTTCCTTTCATTTGGTAATCTCTTTTAAATTTCCGGGAGTCAACATCAGACGCCATGTTTTTTGTAAATTGCAGATATGATCCTTAATTGTCACTTGCGATAAAATATATATTATGAGACATTTTTACTTTATCCTTCTTTTTCTTTATCCGCTTGCTTGTTTTTCACAGGATATGATAACTATTACTCTTAATCCGGGTATAACAGGAAAAACGATCCCTCCCGATTTTGCCGGTTTGTCGTTCGAGAAGAATTGCCTGAAAAAAGGATATTTTAATCCTCGCTTTGATACGTTGGTCCGGCTGTTTAAAACATGCGGTATTAAGTCGCTGCGTGTCGGAGGAAATTCAGTAGATACAAACACATTAAGCAGGGATACTGCAGGCAGGCATTACACAAGGGCGGCATTAGACAGTTTATTTCTTTTTGCACAGAAAGCCGGTTGCAAAATTATAATGGGTTTAAATTTAAAACATTCCAATGCTTTAAGCGCCGATACCGAAGCAAGTTATGTTATGCAATATCAGAATAGTTCGTTGTTTGGATTTGAAGTGGGCAACGAACCCGACCTTTACCCTAAATCAAAATACTCGTATAGCGATTATAAACGGGATTTCACGTCTTACTATAATACAATCAGGCAATCTAACCCTGCGGCTGTTTTCACCGGACCAGATTGTGCCAGTAATTTTGAAACTTTCACCTTGCCCTTCTGCGGGGAGATGGGTGACAAGATATCTATGCTTACGCAACATTATTACGGAGGGAAAAAAGATTCAGCAACGATTTCTGTGCAGATCGATTCTTTGATGAGTATGTATAAACTTGCTCATGTATCAGAGGAGGTCAGGAGATTGGCCGGGTGTGCCAGCAGTAAAGGGATCATATTTCGCATGAGTGAATGCAATTCAATTGATGATGGAGGACAAAAGGGCGTGAGTGACGCTTTTGTTTCAGCCCTTTGGGCTTTGGACTATATGTACCAGTTGGCCAGTGAAAGTTGTGCAGGAGTTAATTTTCATGGAGGACTTGATGGAGAGTATACGGTTTTTTCAAGGGACAGTGGTATTTATCGTGCACGTCCGATTGCTTACGGAATTCTTGCTTTCCAGATTGGAAGCAAAGGCAGTTTCATTTATGATACTGTAACGAATAAAAAAATAAACCTGGATAGTTACAGTGTTATTGACAGCTCAAATAATATATATACAACTGTCATCAATAAAGAAACAGACACATTGAAAAAAGCAGTGATAAATTTAACAGTGACAGATACCGTGAACTCTACGTATTATAGTGCAGAATACGTGAAGCTGTACTCCCCGTCATTGAAAGATACAACCAGGGTTAGCCTTGGCGGACAGGTGGTGGATTCCTTGGGAAATATTCCTGCTTATAAATGGACATCGTTGGCAGTTACTTCGCATCAGACAAAAATTCCTGTTAATCCACATTCTGCGGTTGTAATAAAATTCAATTATAAATATGGGAATTCTATCAATGATCATTCTGAAAACAATAAGCACTTTCTCAATCTGTATCCCAACCCTGCATCCAAAATAGTGACTGTTAATACAGGCATGAATGAGCATTCTGTTATTTCCATTTACAATATGCAGGGACAACTGCTTTTGCAACAGCAGGCAAAACAAGGTAAAACAGACATTGACATAAGTGAACTTGCAAAAGGAGTTTATATATTGAGATTATACAGCAAC
>JAPLDN010000377.1 GCA_026391755.1 Bacteroidota bacterium | reverse complement strand
AAGGGGAATGAGCGAATTCGGGGCCGTAATCATCATCGCCTATCATCCGATGATCACTCCTGTTTTGATTTACGAGCGGTTCACTTCGTTCGGGCTTAAATATGCCCAGCCGGTCTCGGTTGTCTTTATACTTGTTGTACTGGTTTTTTTCATGATTCTCAGGTTACTATTGTCAAAAACAAAGAAAAGCTGATCACCGATGCTGAAACTGAGAGGAATTACAAAGGATTTCAAAGAATTCAGTATCAGTGATATATCATTTGATGTTGAAAAGGGGGACTATTTCATACTCCTGGGCCCTTCGGGCGCCGGGAAATCCCTTTTGCTCGAGACTATTGCAGGTTTGGTCCATTCCCAGTCGGGGACGATTGAGCTCAACGGCAAAGACATCACACTGGCCCCTATCCAGCAACGAAAGATAGGCCTGGTGTTCCAGGACCATGCAATCTTCCCTCATATGAAAGTGAAGAAGAACCTGGCTTATGCCCTCCACGGGCAGTCGAATGAAAACATTCGCAGGAAGATCAGATCCATGAGTGCCGGCCTGGGTATTGAAGACCTGCTTGATCGTTACCCATCGACCCTTTCAGGCGGGGAACTTCAGAGGGTTGCCCTGGCCCGCACCCTGATTCAGGAGCCGGAGATCCTGCTTCTCGACGAACCTCTCGCCTCAATGGACAGCCGCCTGAAATCGGAGATCAGGGCCTTGCTCAGGCAGATACACCGGGGCGGACAAACCATCATACATGTGACCCATGATTACGAGGAGGCCCTTTCGCTTGGGAACAGGATAGCCGTAATGGAAAGCGGAAGAATACTGCAAACCGGAACCCCGGATGAAGTTTTCCATCATCCGAGAAACGGGTTTGTAGCCCATTTTATCGGGATTAAAAATTTCATCCCGGCGGTGGTCAGGTTAAAGGAAGGACTGGCTTATGCCGAAACACCTGGGAATATGAAAATCCGCATCAACGGCATACAAGAAAATGAAAAGGGCTTCGTTATGATACGGGGGGAAGATATCGTACTTTCGATGGAAGCCCTGGATTCTTCTGCAAGCAATGTATTCCAGGGAATTGTGGATGAAGTCACAGCAACGCCGAATGGATGCGACGTATGCATAGATGCAGGGGAGAAACTTTATGCACTTATAACCGTTGTCTCACGCGATAAACTGAACATCAGGGAAGGAATGCAGATATGGCTTAACTTTAAGGCCACTGCAGTTAAATTCATTGAGGAATGATACCATTTGAGGAAGCTTTAAACATTGTTTTAAATAATGCCATCCCTTTCGGCGAGGAAGTGGTGGGAATGGAATCGGCTGCCGGCAGGATTTTAAGCAGGGATGTGTTTTCGGATATTGACATGCCTCCCTTCGATAAATCGGCCGTCGATGGGTTTGCATGCAGGATGCGGGATGCGGGATACGGGATGGAGTTGAGGGTAATTGAAACCATAGCGGCCGGTTCGGTTCCTTCCATGGCAATCCAGGAGGGAGAATGTTCGAGGATAATGACCGGCGGCATGCTGCCGGTGGGCGCCGATGCCGTGATCATGGTTGAGGATACTGAGATCTCATCAGCCGGCACAATAAAATTCATAAAAGAAAAGACTGCCATAAATATCTGTTACAGGGCCGAAGATATAAGGAACGGACAAAAGGTTTTAGAGAAGGGAACACGCATTGAACCGGCCCATTTTGCAGTACTTGCCTCTGTGGGGAACACAGGGATCCATGTTGCCAGGCAACCTCATATAGGCATCATCTCCACGGGGAATGAACTTGTTGAACCCGGTCAAAAACCCGAAGGGGCCCGGATCAGGAATTCCAATGCATGGCAGCTTCTGGCCCAGGCAAGGCAGATCCCGGCACTCTGCAGCTATTACGGCATTGCCGATGATTCACTGGAAGAGCTGAAGGATAAAATCTCGATGGGCCTGTTTGAAGCCGACATTGTAATCCTCACCGGCGGAGTATCCATGGGTGACTTTGATTACGTACCTGAAGCCATGGAAAGCCTTGGCGCAAAGATCCTGTTTAAGAGCGTTGCTATCCAGCCGGGCCGCCCTACGGTGTTCGCCCGGTATAACGAGCAGTTCATTTTTGGCCTGCCTGGAAATCCTGTCTCATCCTTTGTTTTGTTCGAACTGATGGTAAAGCCCTTCGTTCTTAAAATGATGGGCTGCAATGAAATTCCCCGGGTTCATGCAATGCCGATGGGGGTAGATTTTTCACGAAAAAAATCCTCAAGGAAATCTGTTATTCCTGTGACTGTGGATGGAGGAGCTGTGTACCCCATTGAATATCACGGCTCGGCGCATATCAACGCATACACCAGGGCCGGTGGCATGATGATCATGGATATAGGGCAAACAGAAATCAGAAAAGGAGAACCTGTCAATGTACGACTCCTTTAACCGCCGCATCAATTATCTGAGAGTTTCAGTAACCGACCGTTGCAACCTGAGGTGTACTTACTGCATGCCGCCTGAAGGTGTAAAGATGATTTCCCATGCCGATATCCTTAGCTACGAAGAGATCCTTGAAGTTATACAAATGGCTGTATCCATGGGGATCGATAAAGTAAGGATAACCGGAGGGGAGCCTTTGGTGAGAAAAGGAATTGTTGATTTCATAGCACAGGTTGCCATAATACACGGGATACGGGATTTCGGGCTGACAACAAACGGGATACTGCTTGAAGAATTCGCGCAGGCACTTTCCGTAGCAGGGCTTCACAGGATCAATATAAGTCTCGATACCATGGATCCCATTAGATACAAGGAGATCACGAGGGGCGGAGAGCTCAGCCGGGTATTGAAAGGGATAGCCGCTGCGCGCAAGGCAGGTCTTGAACCTGTAAAGATCAATTGTGTAATACAGAACTCTTCGGATGAACCCGATGCGAGGGCCGTTCGTGAATTCTGCCATGAAAACCATTTGGAAGTAAGGTTCATTCACCAGATGGATTTGGGTGAAGGATGCTTCACCATTGTCGAGAACGGCCATGGCGGTGATTGCATGCGCTGCAACCGGCTGCGTTTGACCGCAAACGGCAGGATCAAACCCTGTTTGTTCAGCAATCTGGAATTTGATATCCGCAAGATGGGGATAAAAGCTGCAATTGAAGCAGCGGTTGGTCTTAAACCTGAACAAGGGACTGTCAATACATCGGATTTTTTTCATAATATTGGGGGATAACTGGATGACTGGATAACTGGATAACTGGATGAAAAAGCTTACACATATAGACAAAGCGGGCAAGGCGAACATGGTGGACGTGTCGGAAAAACCCGAACAGGTGCGCACTGCTGAGGCAACGGGGCATATTTCACTGGCCAGGACTACTATAAACCTCATCCGCCAGAACAAGCTTAAGAAGGGCGACGTTCTCACTGTTGCTGAGATTGCCGGGATCCAGGGAGGAAAGAAAACTTCGGAGCTGATCCCATTATGCCATCCGCTGGGCATCACTAAAATTGAAGTCAAGGCAAGCCTTGACAATAACGGTGTACGAATCGACAGTCTGGCGCGTTGCACGGGGAAAACGGGGATAGAAATGGAGGCGCTCACCGCTGTTTCGGTTGCCCTGCTTACGATTTATGATATGTGCAAGGCTGCTGATAAGGCCATGAGAATTGATGAGGTCAGGCTGGTAAGCAAGACCAAGGAAGACATCTGATAATACATGAAATTCACAAGTATGGATGAGTTTAAGGTTGTTTCAGTAAATATCTCAGAAAAAAAAGGCACGGTGAAAAAACCTGTCGCCGAAATAAACCTGACCCACCAGGGCGTTGAGGGGGATGCCCATACAGGTCCGTGGAACCGACAGATCAGCATCCTTGGCATGGACAGTATCAGGAGGTTTGAGAAACTTGCCAGGCGGAATATTGGCCCGGGAGAGTTTGCCGAGAATATCACCCTTGAAGGTTTCGATTATCTTAAGGTACGCCTGCTCGACAGGATGACTTGCGGGGAGGTGGAGATCGAGATCACCCAGATAGGCAAGGAATGTCATGGGACTTCCTGTTCCATTTTTAAGGAAACCGGTGATTGTGTAATGCCTAAAGAAGGGATCTTTGCCCGGGTGCTTCACCCCGGCATTATCAGGGATGGTGATATCCTGGAGTTTCATCCCCGGATGTACAGAGCCCTTGCGATAACCCTCAGTGACCGTGCGAGTTCAGGGGAGTATGAAGACAGATCCGGAGCCGGGCTGCAGGAAATCCTCAGGGAGTTTTTCAAAGAGAAGGGCTTGAACCTTTATATCCACTATGCCCTGATCCCCGACGACAGGCATAAACTTGAAGAGTTGATCCACCAGGCCAAGGATGAACTCGTTGATTTTGTATTCACGACAGGAGGGACAGGTATAGGCCCCAGGGACTTCACCGTGGATATTATCAAACCCCTGCTCGATAAGGAGATCCCGGGGATTATGGAAATGATCAGGATGAAATACGGCGCATTAAAACCCCAGGCTCTGATCAGCCGTTCGGTTGCAGGTTTGATGGGTAAAACCCTGGTATTTACACTGCCGGGAAGTGTAAAAGCCGTAAACGAATACATGGAAGAGATACTAAAATCCCTGCAGCACCTCGTGTATATGATGCACGGGCTCGAAATCCATTAAATGAGAGTTCGCTGTCTTTACTTTTCGCTTGTAAATTTGATCAGGTTTTGCTTTTTCCAATCTGCGAAGATTGTTCCGCCCACCATTTGGCCGGCCTGGTCAATATACTTCGGATCAGTAACGTTGATATAACCTGTCCAGAGGGGATCTTTTGAGCCTTTAACATACAGGTTTGCTGTAAGCTTTACAACAGCCGTGGATTCCCAGTATCCGCCGGTTGTCATCGTTGCACCGTAATAACCGCCGCCCCAGTATCCGCCGCCCCAATATCCACCGTAACCACCATAATACCCTGTATAATAAGTAGTAGGTGCAACATAGCTTTCGGTCTTATCAGTTCCCTCGTAAATGAAAACAAGGATCGCATCACAACCAAGGCTGTCGCATTTATGCTTGATCTCGTTGATCGCGTATTTTTTGCTGGGGTTTAGAAAGTCAAGCGAACCAACAGATTTCAATCCCTTATTTTTAAAAACTGCAACGACATTCTGTTCGAAAGGTTTCAGGTATTCAAGTTTTTCGAACATGGGCATAACTGCCACCTTCGACACCTGTGAATGGAGGTCGGGATTCTTCCATGTCGTAATGGTTAACGGGGTTTGGCAGAAGGTAAGGAAAAAGATCGCTCCGATTGAAAGCAATCCATAAAATAAAGTCTTCTTCATGATATTGTATTTGTCGCAA
>JAPLDN010000427.1 GCA_026391755.1 Bacteroidota bacterium | reverse complement strand
TATGATCAGCTTGGAGAAAAAGATCGCCCTGGCCATATCGGTACCGGCTTCGCGTATCAGTCCCGACTTGGAAAGCAGGTTAAAAGCAGGCATTCCTATAGTTTTCGCTTTCCGGTCAAAGACTACAAACAGGCCTTCGACCATGACTACAGCCCCGTCGATTATGATCCCGAAGTCGATGGCACCCATGGAGAGCAGGTTCGCCGACATGCCCATAAGGTGAAGACCGATAAACGCAAACAGCAGGGCCAGCGGAATAATGACCGACACTATCACTGTCGTCCGCCAGTCGGCCATAAACAGAAAAACAATGACCGTCACAAGAACAATGCCTTCGATAAGGTTATGAAGGACAGTGCCGGTTGTATAATGGATCAGATCCTCACGGTCATAAAAGGGGATGATCTTAACGTCGGCGGGAAGGATCTTCTCATTCAGCTGCAGGATCTTGGCTTTAACCCCTTTGATCACCTTGCTGGGGTTTTCGCCTTTCCTCATCACGATGATGCCTTCAACTGCATCATTCGCAAGGTCCCTTCCAACCTGTCCCAACCGGGGCAGGCAGGTCTCGCGGACCTTCGCCACGTTTTTGACCAGGATCGGGACATCATGAATGTATTTCACAATGATGTTCTCCATATCCCTGGTCCCCGTGATCAGACCAATACCGCGAACGACATAGGCCTGGTTGTTCTTTTCAATGATATCCCCGCCAACATTGATATTGTTCTTGTTAACAGCCTGGTAAACATCCAGGGGTGAAATATCATATTGCTCAAGGAGAAGAGGGTCGATACTGATCTCATACGCCTTGACTTCCCCTCCGAAACTGACCACATCGGCGATACCTGGCACAGCCTTGAACTGCCGTTCCAGCACCCAGTCCTGGATGGTTTTAAGCTCCTTGACGGTGCGGTATTTACTGTACAGGGTATACCGGTAAATTTCTCCTGTAGGGCCATACGGAGGCTCAACTTCAGGGGCTGCACCTTCGGGCAGGGTAACATTTCCCAGGAGGTTATTGACCTGCTGACGGGCGAAGGCATCCTTGATGTCATCCTCGAACATTATCGTAACAACCGATAGGCCGAAAAGAGTTGTGGAACGCACATCTGTTTTTCCCTGGACTGAGTTCATGGCAATCTCAATAGGAACGGTGACGAATTTCTCTATTTCCTCGGCACTGCGCCCCGGCCATTGAGTAATGATAATAACCCTGGTATTCGTCACATCCGGGAAAGCTTCAATAGGTATGTCACGGTAACTTAGTATACCGATGATGACAATTACCAGGGTGGCGAAAAGAATAAAAAACTTGTTCTTAAGCGAAAACCCGAGTATCTGCCTGATGAACTTATTCATACCGCTTAGCTGTTAAGAGCATTGTAAACAACGAGTGCATTTTTGCAGACAATCTTTTCCCCTTCCTTAAGACCAGATTCTATATATGTTTTCCCTCCAACCGGGTGGTATACTTCAACTTCACGGGTTTCAATTTTCCCTTTGCTGTGAAACACCATGACATAATTGCGGTTTTTATCAAAAATGATAGCTTCGGAAGGAATGCAGGCCAATTTAAGATGCCCTTCATTATAAAATACCGTGATGTTGGCAAACATTTCCGGTTTGAGGAGGTAATCGGGGTTGGTAAGCTCAATGCGAACTTTCATCACTTTGGAAGCAGAGTCGATCACATTCATGATCCTCGATACCGTTCCGTTATAAACCTTGTCGGGATAGCTTACCGTGGTCACTTTTGCCCGGTAACCCGGCTGAACATCAGGTATATCTGATTCGGTGACATTCCCAACGGCCCAAACATAGCGAAGATCGGCAATGGTGAAAATTGCATTCTGTGCATCTTCTGTTCTGAAAATCATATTCTTCGTGGCGTTGCGTTCAACAATAATGCCATCAATCGGAGATTTGACAGTATATCGTTTTGCCGACTCATCACCATAAATCGAAAGGATTTCCTTTATCCGCTGAAGCTCTCCCTGGGCCTTGATCAGTTCCTGCTGAGATGTGAGATAATCTTTTTCGGATGCAAGCCCGTTCTGGTACATCTCCTTTGTGAGCTCTGCATTCTTTTTTGCGATCTCATAATTTGATGAAGCGGTGGTGAACTGGTTGGAGTATTCTGCAGTTTCTATACTGCGGATGACAGCCAGGACCTGGCCTTTCTTTACGAAATCGCCCAGTTCGACATTCATTGACTCAACAATGCCCCCGCTCATGGGAGAGATTTTGGCGATATGATTTTCGTCAAAAGTTATTTTTCCCGTCAACAGGATTTCGTTCCTGACTTCCTCCACTTTAACGGTATCGAGCAGGATGAGTTTGTTGAAGGCATTGGCAAGGACCTCCTGGCTGTCAGGGTCATTCTTCACTTCGCTCCCGCCGCAGCCGGCCAGGAAAACTGCTGCGAGCATTATCAGCAAAGTCGCGGTGTATTTTATTTTGTTCATTGTTCTCACCATTTAATATTTCTTCCGACGACATAATTCAGATTTTCAATCGCGTTGATCCTGTCATTTTCGAGTTGCAGGATCTGCACACGGGATTCTTTATAGGATTCATAGAGATCCACGAATTCGAGCAGGCCGATCTCCCGTTTTAAGTAACTTTCCCCGGCCTTTTGAATTATCCGGTTGAAATCATCGCTGAATCCTGCATCGACGCTCCTGTATACCCTGTCAATCTCAGATAGCTTTTCGTAACTTTCATTAAGGTCATTATATAGCTGTACACTGTAATTCCTGTAATCGGCCTGGGTTTCGGCTATCCTTGACCTGGCTGCAAAGATATTTCCCCTGTTCCTGTCCCAGAATGGCATATTGAAAGATAAGCCGATGTAATTATAATTATGCACAAAGGAGCCGTTCAGGTCCCATCCCAGCGAAACAGTCGGATCGGGGATATTGAACAGCCGCTGGTAAACCAGGTCGGTTTCGGCATATTTCATTTTCTGTTCATAGATCATCAGATCGTACCTGTTCTTTGCTGCTGTATCGGCCAGGGCCTGCAAAGTATACCTCCCCGGGTAAAAATTACTGTAGGCTTCCTTATCAGGAACCGGTAGTATAAAATGCGTGGTTTTATCGTTTATGAGCACTTTGAGGGTATTCTGGTTTTCGGCAAGCCGGGCATGAATGTCAAGCCTCTCGCTTTCCATCGAAAGAAGAAGGGCTTTGATCCTCACAACCTCCTTGAGGGCAATCAGCCCTTTGGGATAAAGCTGGTCGTATCCTTTGACAATATCCTTCAGCCTGCTGATCCCGGTATCGTAAACCCTTATTTGTTCAATGAGGTAATACGTATTGTAAAATGCCGACCTCAACTGGACTTTGAGAGATCTCATCAGATCGAAATACTGGTATTTTGCTATTTCCGCAGTCGTACGGGCCATGGAAACGAGTTTTGACCTTTTGCCTCCGATTATTATCAGCTGCTGGACCTGGGCTGATGCTTCGCTGCTGTCACCGATCTCGAAAAAGGTCTTACGCTCGGGATTGTACAATACATGTTCGAAGTTCATAACAGGCTGGTCCCAGATCTTTGCCTGTTTTATATAGGCTTCATTCTCGGTAATGTTATACTTTTGCGACAGAAGCTGAAGGTTGCTGTCGAGAAATTGTTTTTCGAACTGAGGCAGGGTGTAGATGAGGGTATCTCCTTTAATCAACAATGGCCTCGTACCCCCGCTCTGGGAGGCAGAAAGCAATGGAACTACCAGGGAAAGCAAGATGAAAAGGGTCCTGTAGCGAAGCATAAAGCAAGATAGAATAATTATTAACCGGGCTGAATTCTAATTATTGTTATGACAAAAGTAATCTTTATATAAATTTAATATCAAGATAATCATTATTCATGCTTGATACAAGCCCTGTTATAGAAACCGCTGTACTCATAGGAGTGGCAACACGCCTCCAGGACCAGGAACGCACTCTTGAATATCTTGATGAGCTTGCATTCCTTTTAGATACTGCAGGGGGGAAAGTATTAAAAAGATTCTTCCAGAAGATGGATCACCCTGATCCGAGAACCTATCTCGGCAGTGGAAAACTGGAAGAAGTATGTGCATATATCGAATCTCAAAAGGTGGATATGGCTGTATTTGACGATGAACTTACCCCAAGCCAGATCCGGAATATTGAAAAGGAACTTAAATGCCGGGTCATCGACAGGAGCAACCTGATCCTGGACATTTTTGCAAAACGGGCAAAGACGGCCAATGCAAAGACCCAGGTTGAACTGGCGCAATATGAATACCTTCTGCCAAGGCTTACACGTCGCTGGACCCATCTTGAGAAGCAAAGGGGAGGCATTGGATTAAGGGGGCCCGGTGAACAGGAAATTGAGACCGACCGCAGGGAAATACGTTACAGGATATCTCTTCTGAAAGAAAAGCTGAAAGAGATCGATAAACAGAAATCCACCCAGAGGAAAAACCGCAGGGATATGATACGTGCAGCCCTGGTAGGCTATACAAATGTCGGGAAATCGACCATTATGAACCTCCTGAGCAAATCGGATGTTTTTGCCGAGAACAAGCTGTTTGCAACCCTTGATACCACGGTTCGTAAGGTTGTTATCGACAACCAGCCTTTCCTGTTAACCGATACCGTAGGATTTATCAGGAAACTTCCCCACACCCTGATCGATTCGTTTAAATCGACACTCGACGAGGTGAGGGAAGCCGATATCCTGATCCATGTGGCCGACATCAGCCATCCCGATCACGAGGAACAGATCAATATCGTGAAGCAAACGCTCACCTACATTAA
>JAPLDN010000407.1 GCA_026391755.1 Bacteroidota bacterium | reverse complement strand
ACGTTTCAGTCACGGAGGCACCTTACCGATAAACCGGACCTGTTATCCGAACCTGTAAAAAATAAACCGCTGTCATTATTCCCAAGCTGTATAGTTTTTGAAACTGCCGGATCCTGTGGCGTCGATGACCACCATTGGCAGGAAGGAGCATTCAACAAAGAGAATTCACCGGGGCTAAAGCGGAAACCTCCCGGGCGCGCAAAAGGATCGGCAATGGTTGTGGCTCCTGTTCCGCCTCCTGCCTTGTTTACGATACCTGACGACAGTTTTTTCCCTGCTTCAGTACCGCCTCCGAGGCATGCAACCATTGATTCCCATTCAGGCATGGAAGGAACATGCCAGCCCTTAGGGCAAAGGCCGCGGCTGTCGGCTGCAGCACTCCAGTTATATAAGGCCCCGTATGAGCTGCCCCGGGTCTTATTGTTCTGGTACCAGCAGCAGGCGGCATTCAGAAGCTTGCCCCATCGGGTATTTTCCGTCACTTCGGTAACAGCGTCCCCATTACGAAAATGTGCCACCCTGAGATTTTCTGCCAACCATACCTGTCCGCCAAGGGCCAGGGTATGATAGTAATTTCCGTCAATGTCGGCAACCGAATCGGGGAGTCTTGAAAATGATACCCCGGCATTGATTTTCAGAATTGTTGCACCCATGATCGCATAATCGTTCAGGGCTTGCTTATTGTTTTCATAAGCCTGCTGGCTCCTGTGAATCGGAATTTTAATTTTTGACGCCAATAATATCCCTGCACCAAAACCTATGGCTGTTGACAGGAAAATAGGAATCACTGATTCCGCGACGGGCACAGGCTCACCCAACATTCCCGATTCATGATGAGTGCTTCCATAAGCAACGGATATAATCGCTCCCAATATAACCCCTGTGACACCCCCTATCGCAATGGCAGCCCCGGCTCCCTTTCGCCTTACCTTTATCACGTCGATGTCCTTTATATCCACTTTTGTCAACTCGTAATTTCCATTGGAATATTCCTGTTTACTATGTGATTCGGAAAGTATGACAGCCGAATCCTTAAGTTCAAACAGCATCCAGTGATGTCTTTTCTCACTGTTGTCGGGGAAGAACCACATATTGTAAAGCTTTGACGGTGTCACCGGATTGTTTTGCGCCTGAATGCCAGGCAAGGCAAAAAGTGTGAGAATCACCGTTAACAGCATGGGTTTCAGAGATGGTAGCAGTGTTTTCATGGCTGATGGTTTTGGATTTCACGACCAAAATTACTTCCGCAGTCCTGCGCTACAAAACTGGTTTTCACATGCAGGCCGGAGGGAATTGCGCAAAATCCAAATATGCAGTGATGAGGCGCTCCCTTATCCGCAGAATTCGCAAAAAAGGATACCCCTCAGCGACTATTCAGCGGATTTCACCGATTTCTCCGGGTCGGTTTTATTAAATCAATAAATTTGCCTTATTATTTACCCATGATCCATTAATTCTGAAAACCATATGAAAAAACTCAGCCTGACCTTGTTTGCCATGCTGCTCATCGGGTTCGTTGCTGCCCAGAGTGAAGCAAGGCTTATGCGGTTCCCAGCAGTTCACGGGAACCAGATCGTATTTACCTATGCCGGGGACCTCTATTCGGTTGACAAAGCCGGCGGCATGGCACGCAAACTCACCAACGACGAGAATGGTTTCGAAATGTTCGCCCATTTCTCGCCCGATGGAAAAAAGATCGCTTTCACCGCCCAGTATGACGGGAATACCGAAGTATATATGATACCTGCGGATGGCGGCATCCCGGTTCGCTTAACCTATACCGCTACCCTGAACCGCGACGACGTTTCAGACCGTATGGGCCCGAACAATGTCGTTATGACCTGGAAAGACAATGAAAACATTGTTTACCGTTCGCGCAAACAGAGCTTTAACGATTTCAAGGGACAGCTTTTCCTGGCTAATGTCAAAGGCGGGCTCAGCGAAGAGCTTCCATTGCCTGCAGGAGGTTTCTGCAGCTATTCCCCCGATAAGTCCAAACTGGCATTTAACCGCGTTTTCCGCGAATTCCGCACCTGGAAGTATTACAGGGGAGGCATGGCCGATGATATCTGGATCTATGACTTCAAAACAAAGGAAACGGTGAACGTTACCAACAATCCCGCCCAGGATATCTTCCCGATGTGGGTTGGAGATAAGATTTACTTTGCCAGCGACCGCGACCGCACCATGAACCTCTTCGTGTATGACCTTAAAACGAAGGAAACAAAGAAACTTACCGACTTTACCGAATTCGACATCAAGTTCCCTTCGCTTGGCGATAATGCCATAGTGTTTGAGAACGGCGGATTTCTTTACGTCTTCGACCTCGCAACCCAGAAGTATAACAAGGTGGTTGTCAACATTGCGAATGACCTTATCACCGGCAGGAACCAACTGAAGGATGCAAGCAAATTCATTAATTCATCTTCCATTTCCTCCGATGGCAAGCGCATCGCTTTTGATGCCCGGGGCGATGTGTGGACAGTACCTGCAAAGACCGGTATCACCCGCAATATCACCCAGACCAAAGGCGTTCATAACCGTGACGTGGCCTGGTCACCCGACGGGAAATACATCGCTTTCATCAGCGACCGCAGCGGGGAAGACGAGATTTACATTCAGAAGCAGGATGGGACAGGGGATGCAATCCAGCTGACAAAAAATGCCGATACCTACAAGTATTCGCCCAACTGGTCCCCCGACAGTAAAAAGATAATGTGGTCCGATAAAATGCTCAGACTGCAGTATGTCGATGTTGATTCGAAGGAAATAACGATTGTTGATCAATCCAAAGCCTGGGAATTCAACAACTATAACTGGTCGCCCGACAGCAAATGGATCACATATTCCTTTCCCGACCGCCGCAGCTTCAGTATTGTGTATATTTACGAACTGGCCTCGAAAACAAAAACTGCAGTCACCGATACATGGTACAGCTCGGGCGATGCTGCATTCAGCAATGACGGGAAGTATTTGTTCTTCTCTTCCAACCGCGATTTCAATCCTACCTATTCCAACACAGAATGGAACCACAGTTACAGCGATATGGGCAAGGTTTATTTCGTGACCCTGGCCAATGCTACACCCAATCCGTTTGCTTACGAGAACGACGAAGTTGCGGTGAAAAAGGACGAGAAAACCGATCAGCCATCCGCAGACAAAAAAGATGAAAAGAAAGACGGTAAGAAAGATGAGGGAAAAGATGTGAAGAAAGATGCCGTCCCCGATGTTAAAGTTGACCTTGAAGGGATCATGGAACGTATTGTTGTTCTTCCCATCGATGCTTCAAACTATGGCGGTATTTCAGCCGTTGGCGACAATGTATATTATGTAAAGGGCGGTCGACGGGGACAAGGCGGTTTGATGACCTTTAATCTCAAAGACAAGAAAGAAAGCAGCCTCGGGGATTTTTACACCTATGATATTTCGGCCGACTTTAAGAAAATGATGGTTGGTGCCCAAGGAAAATATGCTGTGATAGACCTTCCGAAGGGAGGCAAGATCGAGGTGAAGGACTGGGCCGACCTTTCGAACATGAAGATGGTCGTTGACCTGAAATCTGAATGGGACCAGATCTATCATGAAGCATGGAGGCAGATGAAATATTTCCTGTATGCACCGAATATGCAGGGACTGAACTGGGACAATATTAAAAAGAAGTACGAACCTCTTCTTCCCTATATCAACAGCAGGTATGACCTTACCTATATTCTCGGAGAAATGGTGGGCGAGATCAGCATAGGCCATTCCTATGTTGGAGGCGGAGACAAGCCCGAGCCCAAACGCATCAAGATGGGATTGCTCGGAGCAAAGATAAGCCGTGATCCTTCGGGTTATTACCATATCGATAAGATACTGAAAGGTGAGAACTGGACCCGCGAAGAGCGTTCACCGCTTACCGAACTTGGAGTTGATGTGAAAGAGGGCGATTTCATCATCGCTATCAATGGTAAGTCCACAAAGGATATGAATGATTTTAACGAAGCTCTTGTCAATACGGCCGGGGAGCAGGTGGAACTTACCGTTAATGCGAAGGCTTCGCCGGATGGGGCACGCAAGACCATTGTCGTTCCTGTCGATGACGAGGCAAAACTCTATTATTACAACTGGGTGGAAAACAATATTAAGAAAGTAAGCGATGCTTCCAATGGAGAGATCGGCTACATCCATATACCCGACATGAGTGCCGAAGGTCTGAATGAATTCGTGAAGCATTTTTATCCCCAGCTGCGCAAACGCGCCCTGATCATCGACGACCGCGGCAACGGTGGAGGGAACGTATCGCCCATGATCATCGAACGACTCAACCGCGAGATGACCATGATCACGATGAGCAGGAACACCGAGCCCGCACCGGGCCGTCTTGAAATGCAATGGGGGCCGAAGTGCATCCTTATTGATAACTATTCCGCATCCGACGGCGACCTCTTCCCATACCAGTTCAAGAAACTGAAGATAGGAAAAGCAATCGGTCTGCGCACCTGGGGTGGCGTTGTGGGAATCCGTGGGTCACTTCCCTTTGTTGACGGAGGTATGATGATGCGTCCTGAGTTCGCTCCTTATGATAACGACGGGAAGAACTGGATTATCGAAGGCCACGGGGTTGATCCCGATATCGTGATTGATAACGATCCGGCAAAGGAATATGCAGGCGAAGACCAGCAGCTCAACCGCGCGATTGAACAGATGAAGGAAGAACTGAAGTCCTGGCCAAAAGAACTGCCTGGCATTCCGCCTTTCCCTGATAAGACGAAGTAAGCTGAAGGCTGGATAGCTGGATAACTGGATAACTGGATAACTGGATATCCAGCTATCTAGTTATCCAATATCTCCCTGATTTTTTTTACTTTGTCGGCGGATGGCAAATCCCCTTCAATCCAGTGGATTTTCATTCCCTGCCTCTCCATACGGCGGAACCAGGTCATCTGGCGTTTGGCGAACTGGTGGATGGCGATGTTGAGAAGGCGGAACATTTCATCATAGCTTAGTTTACCTTCCAGGTATTGGGTGAGATATTTATATTCGAGCCCATAAGCTTTGAGACGCTCCGGGGGTATGCCTTGTTCGAGAAGTCTTTCAACTTCTCCGATCATGCCGTTTTCAAGCCTGTCCTGCAAACGGGCGGTGATGCGCTGTCTTACTGTTTCGCGGCCCGGGTTGAGGCCGAAAATCAGCTGATGAACGTTCCCGGTCGCTCGCATATTCACACCGCCGCTGCGGCCCGCTTCGCGTTCCTGATGCGGCTTGTGTGAATTGCTTACTCCCGCATCATCAGTTATTTCGTTCTCCCGGCGTTTCAATTCAATCTCCAGCGCCCGGAGCATCCGGCTACGGTCAACGGTATCGGTAGTGCTGTGGAGTTTTTTCAGGCGGCTGAGTTCCTGCAGGAGCATAACATCATCCATTGCAGTCATCCGGCCAGCAAAGCCCGGATCGGCAGGGGCCTCGGGCAACGAATATCCTTTCAGAACCGCTTCGAGGTACATGCCGCTTCCTCCGCATAATACGGGCAGTTTGCCCTTGCCTGTAATGCCGGCATAAACCCTTGCAAAATCTTTCTGGTATTCGAAAATATTATACTCCGAGCCCGGTTCGGCAATGTCGATCAAATGGTAAGGGATGCTTTGCCCTTCTACAATATAATCACCCAGGTCCTTGCCTGAGCCTATATCCATTCCCCTGTAAACCTGCCTGGAATCGGCCGAAATCACTTCCCCGTCGAGCTCAAACGCAAGCCGCGCAGCCACAGCGGTTTTGCCGCAGGCGGTGGGACCGAGGATGACGGGCATGACTGGCATACACAAAAATTTTATCCGACATCCGACATCGGATATCAGATGTCTGATATCCGATGTCGGATGTCGGATATCAGATGTCTAAAACTTCGTACACCGAATTCTGGCTCTTATACTCCGGTACAATCTGTTTCATCCGGCGAACGATTTCCATATCGTCGGGGAGGGTGGTGAGTTCCACCAGTTCATCAATGTCCCGGCTCACCTGGTCCGTATC
>JAPLDN010000419.1 GCA_026391755.1 Bacteroidota bacterium | reverse complement strand
ATGCCCCAGCGGATAAATGTGATCAGTATCCCGACCCATGCATTATGTTGAGGAATGGTGATAAAGGTAGCTACCCACTTCCAGAACAGAGTCAGGATAACCATATTGATCAGGAACATGATCCCTGTGGTGTAACCATGAGAGGTGTCAATCGCTCTTTTCGGGCAGTTATTCATGCATCGCATGCAGCTTTCGCAGCGGTAGGACCAGAATGGGCGCTTGTCGACGGTGAGAATGGCTTTTATAGGACAATTCTCAATGCAGATGTCACATTTATCGCAAAGCTCATTGGCGTAAAATGTCTTTGCAAGCAAAAAACGGCCCATGAAAAAATACCCTATGCTTACAGGGCTTATCAGGATATCCTGTATGATATCTCGAAATGCTGTATAGACTTTATTCCCGTCAAGGATCTTAGAAGCAAAAATCCGGGTGATCTGTTTACAGTGCCCGTATATAGATTCCACAACCTTCTCCTTTACCCCGGGATGAAAGGATATCCAGTTCGAAGGCAGGTCAATCGACCTCAGACCCACTATACTGTATCCTTTAAATAACAAAATGATGGCCGCCAGCCACAGGGCGAGCCCGCTCAGCCCGGGGACAAACCATTTTGAAAGCTTCAGCCCTGCCCGCGTATTCATGAGAAATACCCGGTTCCCCCTGGAGCGGGGAAACCTGAAAAGAAAATACATGCTGACCGGCGGGTAATTAAATCCATGGGTAGGCGATACGAAGCCAATCATCGCTCCTTCCTGAAAAGGCCTGATGTGCTTTCTGTCAATTGCTGCAATATCTGTAACCTCAGTCGGAATGTTGCGGGATTGCGCTTCCATGGCGAACCAGCCTGCCACATTCCGGGCATTGCCTGTCCCGGAGAAGTAATAAAGGATAAGCCGGCTGATCTGTTTTGTCAATGAATTTATTATTAGTTTTGTTATAGCAAAGATAAAAAATGAAAACGATTGTTCTGGTCTTCTCAGCATGCATGCTGATTATTCTTGCCGCCTGCAATAAAAGGGATACCGTTTATAATTCCCCCCCCGAAACCACTTCAAGCCACTATTATGTTTTGGATATAGGGGTGAAAATTCCGAGACCGGGGTTCACCATTCTGCCTGTCAACAGCTACCAGCAAACCACTGAGTATACCTGTGGCCCGGCTGCAGTTCTCAGCCTGCTTCAATATTACGGCCGTAACGGTGATGAAATGACTATCGCAAAGGAAATGGGGACCAGCACGACCACCGGGACAAGTCTTCAACAGATGACTGACTGGCTTCAGGCCAACGGGTTTAAAGTAACTGGAGGTGAAGGAGGCAGCCTGGAACTCATCCGCAGTAACCTTGAAAAGAAGATCCCGACCCTGGTCGAATGGAGCGACTGGGGAGGACATTGGGTGCTTGCTGTCGGTTTTGACACCCGCAACACCGAAGATCTGATGGACGATGTGATCATTTTCGCCGATCCCTACGACCGCCATGATGACAATAAAGACGGAATTGACTGGTTCAACGCCCAGCGCTTTTATTATATGTGGTACGATGCGCTGTTGTATGGAAAGATAATGAAACGGATCTATATAACTGCCACTCCTTTAACCCTTTGAAACCTTCCCGGAACACCTAAATGAATTTCTGAAAAAAATTATAACCAACATGCCGAAAATGGTAAACAGAGTAGGCCTCTTTAAATTATTCTTATTATGATCACACCTTATTTTATTTTGATTGTAACCCTTCTTGTGGTTGCAGCAATCTTTTTTCTTACTCTGGTTTTCAGTTCACTTCTTATTGTTGGCGGACGTGAAATTAAAGTACTTGAAAGGCGCTGGTTTGGCAAGCAGATGCCCAAAGACCGTGTTTTCGCCATGAGTAATGAAATAGGGATACAAGCCAGGACCAAAGGCCCCGGCTTGTACTTTCTTTTTCCTTTTATTTACAGCAGGAAACACCTCGACTTTACTATTATTGGTAAAGATGAAATAGGTCTGCTGATCTCAATGGATGGTAACCCCATTCCCTCGGGAAAGATCTTTGCAAAACCTGTCGAATGCAATCTTTTCCAGGACGGGGAAGCCTTTCTCGCGAACGAAGGCGAAAAAGGGTCCCAGATCCCCATCCTGCCCCCGGGAATTTACAGGATCAACACCATATTGTTCAATATCAGCAAAGAACCGGTGACTATCATCGGCGAGAACCAGGTAGGTATCGTTGAATCTATCGATGGCGCTCCTATCCCTGCAGGTCGTATCTTCGGTAAAGTCGTCGACTGCGACCTGTTCCAGGACGGTGCTTCATTCCTGGAAAACGGCGGAGAGAAAGGCCCTCAGATCAAAATTCTGCCTCCGGGTAACTACCGTATCAATACCCGTTTGTTTAAAATAACTGCGGTTCCGATTACTGCGGTTGAAAAAGGACAGGTTGGCGTTGTAACCTCACAGGACGGGAAACAAATAAGCGGAGGAAGGCTGTTGGCCAAAGCTGTGACTGATCATAGCAATTTCGAAGATGGGGAAGCCTTTCTTAATAAAGGAGGAGAAAAAGGCCCTCAGACTTCCATCCTACTGCCCGGCAAATACCGCATCAACACCGCCTTGTTCAAAGTAGAGATCAAGGATACCATTGTAATCCCCGATAAGAAGATAGGGATTGTGGTGGCCCGTGACGGCCAACCCCTGCCCGAGACAGAATATGTAGCCCAACCGGTTGCAGAACATAATAATTTCCAGGATGTGACTAAGTTCCTTGAAAGTGGAGGTCAGCGTGGCCCCCAGTTCGATGTGCTGAAACCCGGGACGTATTATATCAACCCGCTTATGTTCAGCGTGGAGCTGGATGATGTAGCCGTTGTTGAACGCGGACAGGTTGCCGTTGTAGTGTCGAATGTAGGTGCTGAACCTCCCCAGGTAAGGCAGATTACCGACCAGATTGCAAACGAGGAGAAAGAACTGAGCGATATTACTACGGGTGATACAAAGCCTTTGGATAAACGGGTCGATGTCGGACTGGAACGCTATGTTGTACCCAAGGGTTTCCGCGGGATACAGCAGGAAGTGGCAGGCCCGGGGATTTACTACCTCAACCGCAGGGCATATATCGTGTATATCGTTGATACGACAAACATCACCATCGACTGGGATGATTCCAAGGAAACCCGTTTTGACCCCCTGAGAGTGGTCTCGCATGATGGTTTTTCGATCAATGTTTCGGTAAAAGTGGTGATACGTGTTCGTCCCGACCAGGCGCCGTATATGGTAGCCAAGATAGGTTCCATCCAGAACCTCGTCGATCACGTGATCCACCCCATGATAGATTCCAGTTTCCGTAACCAGGCATCAGCCACGTCGGCCATGAACTTCATGCAAAACCGCCATGAAGAGCAACAGAAGGCCGAAGACCGCGCCAGAGCTGAACTGGGGAAATACCATGTGGAACTGGTAAGCGTGCTCATCTGCCAGATTCAGCTTCCCGAAGACCTCATGAAAACCCAGACCGAACGTATTATCGCCCAGCAGCAGCAGGCTATGTATGCCGAACAGCAGAAAGCCCAGCAAAGCCGTATCTCAATGGAAAAGACCACGGCGGAAGCCAATAAACAGCCCGACCTGGTGACTTCAGAGATTGACGTGAAAGTGGCCGATAACCTGAAGAAAAAGGCGATCCTGCTTGCGGAAGGTGAAGGCGAATCCATCAGGTTGAAAAGAGAAGGAGAAGCCAAGGGTATCGAAGCTGTAGGCCGGGCCGAAGGGATTGCCATTGAGGCCAAAGGTTCCGCTACCGCCCAAGCCTATGAGAAACAAAAACAGGCCATTGGCGAACAAGGTGTTATCGCCGTACAGGTAGCCGAAAAGATAGCAGCCGGGAATGTTAAAATAGTTCCTGACACCCTTATAACAAGTGGAGAAGACAATGGCGGGCTCGGACAGCTTGTTGCAGGTTTTCTCAGCAAAAAGATCACAGGGACCAAACAGCAATAGGCCCGATAAACACAGGTCTGCTTATTTCTTTTCCGCTGCAACACCGTTTTTGCTGTGCTGAAGGAACCATCTGTATAGTTCAGGGTTGTTGTAGGTCTCAGTCCATGAATCATGGTTTGCTTCAGGATAAATGGTTATTTTAACCTCCCCCCCCTGCTTGCGGACTGCTTCAAACATGCTGATGGCACGGTCAGCCGGCACCACATCATCTTTGGCGCCATGAAAGATCCAGACCGGGGTCGACCTGAACTCATCACTGAGGATGTAATCGAAAAAACCACAAACTGGAGCGATGGCAGCAAATAATCCCGGGTAGCGGAAAGCCATATCCCAGGTGCCCCATCCGCCTATGCTCAGACCCGTGAGATACAAGCGGTTGGTATCAATCCTGTAATTCGCGATGATGTCTTCAAGCAGCAACTTCAGTATCCTGGAATCCCAGGAACTTTCAGAGGCGGGGCACTGCGGACTAACAACCACGAAGGGAAATTCTTTCCCCTCACTGATCAACTTCGGCAGACCATTCTTATTCACCAGGTTCAGGTCGCTTCCGCTCTCCCCGCTTCCGTGCAGAAAAAGGACAAGCGGGAACTTGGCCTGTTTATCAATGTTATATGCAGACGGCAGGTAAAGAAGGTAATCCATTTTCACCACCCTTGATGCTGAAAAATGATTAGCTGAAGTTTGGGCAAGCATACCTGAAGAAATTAAAAGGGTAAATGAAACAAGGATAAATCCGGGGATTGCAGTTCTCATGATCAGAATTATTTATGATTGAGCTTATACTTTCTATATTTCCACCTGAAGTCCGATCCCGGCAGAGACGGCCTTTTCATAGACCAGTTTGGCTGTTGCGGCATCCTGTATGGCGAGGCCGTTTGATTTGAACAGGGTGATCTCGCTTTCACTGGTCCTTCCAACCTTCTTCCCGGTGATAAGTTCGCCAAGCTCGGCATAGAAATGCTCTTTGGGAATCTCGCCTGCATTTACGGGTATGATGATATCGCCCGACTCCTTGAAGCAGGCTTCATACGAATCACCCACGAATTTCGAACGTTTCACTATGGCGGTATCCAGTTCACGCTGAACTGCCGTGTGGCTGCCGATGCCGTTGATATGTGTTCCTTCCTTTACTTTATTGCCATCGAAGATTGGATTCGAAGAGGAGGTGGCGGCAACAATAATATCGTTCTTCATTATTTCATCGGATGAAGCTGCGGCGATGATCTCAAGATTGAGTTTGGGCCCCATTTCGGCAATGAATTTGATAACGGCTTCTTCCGAAAGGTCAAAGACCAGGGCTTTTGAAAGCTTCCTCACTTCAGCTATAGCCCATAGCTGCATCTTTGCCTGTACCCCGGCTCCGAAGATCCCGGCGACCTGCCCCTCCTGTTTCCTGGCAAGGTAACGGGTAGCTACACCACTGGCAGCGCCTGTGCGAACCGCGGTGAGATATCCGCCATCCATAATGCATATGACATTACCCGTTTCGGGATCCTGGAGCAGGACCTTACCGATCGTTGTTGGCAAGTTATGGTTTACAGGGTTGTTCTTGTAAACTGTGACGACTTTGCATGCCAATGCTCCCATTTGTTTAAGGTATGCAGGCATATATAATGACAGACCTCCGGGAGGTGTTATTGCTGTGCGCAGTGGGAGTACAGCCGTGCCTTCCGACAGCTCTCTGAAGGCCTGTTCAACAACGGCCATGCAGTCTTTCATGGTAAGTACTGATGCAACTTCGCTTCTGTTCAGTATCAGGGTCATGGGAAAAAGTATTAATGGTTTGTTTTATCAGGATCTCAAAAATACAAAAAAGCCGGCCGGAAAAAGATCCCGGCCGGCATTTTTTATGAAGATCTCCCTTGTTACAATATCACAAGTTTCTGTACCCTTGCTGCATTGCCGCATTCGATTTTCACCATGTAAACCCCTGCCGGAAGTGTTTCCAGGTTCAGGGTCCGGGTGATTGAAAGATCCTGCAGATCCATTTTCTCCTGGTACCGCATGTTACCTGTAAGATCGGATATCTGCAGACTGAGCGGGCTGGCAGATGTCCTCTTAAGGTTAAGGGTAAGCCTGCCGGTGGTAGGATTGGGCCAGAACGAAAACGACAATTCATTGCCCTTGATTGAGGGTACCCCGTCGCAAACCACAAACTGGATGTGCTTAACACTATGTACCGGCACATTGCATGGCAGTATCCCGTTTGCAGTAAGAGTAAGATCCACATTAAAATTTGCTTTGTCGTTGGTTCCCGGGTAATAGATCGACTGGGAAGTGGAAGTGTTGCTGAACGTTCCGTCACCGGAAGTGGACCATAGTAGTGAAGAGGCATTGAAAGCGGAACCATTCAGGGGGACCTGGGTGTCGACCAGACAGGCGATGGTATCACTACCTGCAGAAACTGTCGGTGCCGCCTGTACGGTGACTGCAACAGAATCGTTTATACTGTGCACCCCGTCGTTCACCAGGACGAAGTATTTTGTATTCACGACAGGTGTAACCTGCGGATTATGCTGTGCTGAGATAAATCCCGGGGGGACAGACGTCCAGCTATAAGTATACGAACCACTGCCGCCGTTTGCAACAGCATTTAACTGGGAAGAACTCCCGCTGCAAATTCCTGATGGCGTTGCCGTGACAGTCACTCCCAGAGGTATCGCATTCACAGTTACAGTCGCCGAACCGCTTGTACTTTGAAATCCGTCGTTGACACTACAGGTGTACTGAGTAGTGACAGCCGGATTTACGACAGGACTTTGAAGGCTTGAAGTGAAACCTGCGGGGTTGGAAGTCCATGAATATGTGTTTGAACCTGATCCGCCGCTTGCAGCGGCATTGAGCTGGGAGGTCTGTCCCTGGTTGATAGTCGTCGGGTTAGCTGATACTGTTACCTGTAAGTTGTTTGGTATGACCGTTACCGTTGCATTTCCTGAAACAGAGCTGGTTCCGTCACTTACCTGGACAGTATAGATTGTAGTTAGCGTGGGTGAAACAACAGGATTTTGAATGCTGCTTGTAAAACCTGCGGGACTGGAAGTCCAGCTGTAGGTATAACTTCCGCTGCCACCAGTGGCAGCTGCATTTAGCTGGGAAGTGGTCCCTGAAAGGAGGGTCGTGGGATTGGCAGAGGCAACTACGGCCAGGGGCTGGGCTGCATCCTCATTCACGGTGATAAATTCTTTTTTAGTTGTACTTGTTGAGATGGCAAATGCACCATAAAAACTCAGGCTGCCACTCCCGGCAGTAGCAGGAGCAACCCATTGGAAATTCCATGATGCGGTGGAGCTTGATTGTTTGGAACTCTGTGTGCAGTATTTTGTTCCGCCAACAGTATGACTTCCTGTTCCTGCAACAAGTGTGCCGATCTGGTTCCCGGAAGCATCCTGGGGCGAAAGTTCAAACCCCTTTCCCCCTGAACCTGTAAATGATACCGTTATGGTGTACGTGGTACCCGCCACATATCCTGAGGGAGGAATATTGGTCATAATAAATCCGCTCACAGTCTGGGGCGCACCAGAATGACATCCGCCACCGTAACAGGTGGCGCCACTTTCGGCGGGGCCTCCCGCCCTGCCTGAAGGCGCTCCGCTGGGATAAGCATTGACTTTTGTTGTACCTGCCGTCGAAAACATGATCAGGAGGGCCAGAATAACAGGGTAAAGAATTCTCTTCATACTTCGGTTAATTGTTAATTTTTTTTTAAATTTCCGGAACAAATTATACCAGGAATCAAGGAATCAAAGGTATTAAGGAATTTCCATACCATATTAATGAATTCATTGACATTTCCTTAGCACAACATTGATAAATATCAATTGATTCGCTGGGACTATTTCTATTAATTAATGACTGAAAAACCGGTATGGGATAAAAAAACCCTCAGGCTTCGAGGCCTGAGGGTTTATCGGATTATCAGGATTGAGGATTTATTGTGAGCATACAAGGGTCCCGTCGGCCAGCAAACGCACTCTCAGGTGGCTCCTGTCGAGCCTCAGGTACACCATATACTGCACGCTGTTATCGGCCAGGATATACTTTTCTGCTGCATTGCAGACTTCATAGGATGAATAATTCGCCGTTATATACTCCTTCACAGCCTGTGGCACATCCGAATACCTGAATCTGGATGCCTGCAAAAGATAGCTGTCTGTTGCACTGAAAATAAGCTTAACCGGTGGTACTGAATCTCTTTTACCGATCATCACTTCCTTAACCAGGCCATTCACGCAAAGTGAATCATAGTCGGCATTCAGAATAGTATAACCGGCAAAGTTAGCTGCTATATAATCTTTAATTACTGGAGATAATGAATCCGGCGGGATACCATGTCCGCCGCCATGATGACCATGATGATGCCAGCAATGTATAGTGTCGCCATGTAATGAGTCGCCCGGGATTGTATCGCCGGGATGATTTCCCTGGTGATAATTCCTGCCATCGCCAAGGTAATTGCCATCGCCTGAAAAGGCGAGTTCTTCGGCTGTATTCAATGCAACGACAAATTTAGCGCCTGAATTTGCCAGGACTAAAATATAGTCTATTGTAGCATCAGGATAATTGGTTTCAACATAAGCAGTTGCCCTTGCCGGCAGTAAGGTTGTCTGGCTTGTTGGTGAAGTTGTGCTTGTCTGATCTTTCTTGCTGCATCCGCCTATCACCATCACTGCAGTGACAAGCAAAAGAAACATTGCTCTTTTCATCGTTATATAAATTTTTATGAGGCCTTTAGTTATCGCATCGAGGCTTAGCGTCCGATTCCCGGAAATGATTTCAGAAAAGGAGGTATTGATGCTTCATGGAGGTTGTTTGATATATTAACCCGAAAAATTAAAAAGGTTGCCCGAATAATTCATTTCTTTGTAACTTCCACTGTGAAATCCGGTCTATTGTTGAATTATAATTTTTTGATATGAAAAAATTACTCGGCTTTATCATTTTTTTCGGCCTGGCCTCGATGGCTGTGGGCCAGGAAAATCCGCTCTGGATGCGGTATACTTCAATTTCTCCTGATGGCCAGACCATCCTTTTCTGTTATAAGGGCGACATCTGGTCGGTTCCTTCTGCAGGCGGGACTGCAGTTCCTCTTACCCTTACCGATTCATATGAATATTCCCCTGTATGGAGCCATGACGGTAAAACCATTGCTTTTGCTTCAGACCGTAACGGGAACTTCGATATTTTCGTCATGCCGGCCTCCGGAGGTGAAGCGAAGCGGCTTACTTTCAATTCAAATAAGGAGGTGCCAAGCAGTTTTACTGCCAATGACAAGGATGTCATCTTTTCGGCTTACCGTCAGGATGTTTCCACGAATGCCCAGTTCCCTATTTCGCTGATGAGCGAGCTCTACACTGTGCCTGTTGCAGGGGGGAAGGTATCCCAATTGCTCCCGACACCGGCGCTCGAAGCCACCCCGACATCCACAGGCGATAAAATTATTTTTGAGGACATCAAAGGCTATGAAAACGAGTGGCGTAAGCACCACACATCGGCCATAGCCCGTGATATCTGGGTTTACGATTTCAATACTGCAAAATATACAAAACTCACAAGTTTCGCCGGCGAGGACCGTAACCCGGTGTTCGATTCCAACGATAATGATTTCTATTACCTGAGCGAACAAAGCGGTTCCTTTAACGTATATAAAAGCTCATTGTCGGATCCTTCCAGATCAACGGCTCTTACGCATTTCTCGAAAAACCCGGTACGATTTCTTACCCGGGCAAAAAATAATACCCTGTGTTTTACCTATGACGGGGAGATCTATACCTTACAACCCGGAGGTGAACCGAAGAAATTGAGTGTAAAGATCAATGCCGACGGCCGCAGTCCGCAGGAACGAATAACCCCTGTAAATGACGGGTTCACCGAGATGAGGCTATCGCCTAACGGGAAAGAATATGTATATGTTTTCAGAGGTGAGATCTTCGTTACCAGCGTAGATGGCGGGATTACCAAACGCATTACAAATACCCCTTACCAGGAACGCAGTGTGAGCTTCAGCCCCGACGGACGTTCACTGGTTTATGCTGCCGAAGTGAACAATAGCTGGGATGTTTATACCAAGTCTATCGTACGTAAAGAGGAGCCGTATTTCTATGCCTCAACTGTTTTGAAAACCGAACCGCTTATTGCCACCGAAGCTGAGGAATTTCAGCCTGAATATTCACCCGACGGTAAGGAAGTAGCTTACCTTGAGAACAGGGTGGTGCTTAAAGTCATCAACCTGGCAAGTAAAAAGACCCGGACGATCATGCCCCCCAATGTGAATTATTCCTATGCCGACGGGGACCAATACTACCAATGGTCACCCGACAGCAAATGGTTCCTGGTGCAATTTTCATATCCCGACAGGATTTTCACTCCCGAAGTCGGACTTGTTTCGGCCGAAGGCAACGGAGAGATCTATAACCTGACACTAAGCGGTTATAACGATTATGTTCCCAAATGGTCAGTCGATGGAAAGATGTTCATCTGGGGCTCCGACCGGGACGGTACACGCGACCAGGGCGGCAACTTTTCGAGCGATGACGTCTATGCCATATTCTTTACCAAAGCGGCCTTCGACAGGTTCAAACTCTCTAAGGAAGATCTTGCCCTCGTAAAAGAACAGGAAGAAAAGGCTGAAAAAGAGAAAAAGAAATCCGAAGAGAAATCAAAAGCAGATGCTAAAACAAAAGCCGGGTCCGATAAAAAAGCCAAAACGGATTCTGCTGCAAAGGATTCCTCGAAAGTAAAGGTGACGATCGACTGGGAAAACCTCACAGAGCGAAAGGCAAAACTTACCCTTCACACTTCCCCGGCCAGCGATTGGCTGCTGTCCAAAGACTGCGAAAAGCTGTATTACCTGACCAGTTTTGAAAAGGACAATGACCTCTGGATGACTGATCTCAGGGCAAAAGAAACCAAGCTGTTTGCCAAGATCGGGGCTAAAAGCGCAAGTATACAGCTTTCGTCGGACGGTAAATTTATTTTAATGCTTGCTGATGGCAAACCTATGAAAATCGACGCCGAAAGCGGTAAGGCGGAACCTCTGAAAACCTCTGGCGAGATGCTTATTAAACCTGCAGATGAACGTTCCTATATCTTTGACCACGCCTGGAGGCAGTTCAAAGAGAAGTTCTACGTGGTTGACATGCAGGGCGTTGACTGGGATTATTATTACAAGGTTTATAAGAAATTCCTTCCTTATGTAAATAATAATTATGATTTCGCGGAAATGCTTAGCGAGATGCTGGGTGAGATGAACGCTTCCCATACGGGTTGCGGTTACCGCGCAGGCAAGCCGAATACAGACCAAACTGCCGACCTCGGGCTGTTCTTTGACTACGCTTATCATGGCCAGGGATTAAAGATATCGGAAGTCGTCGAAGGCGGACCTCTTGATAAGGCAACTTCGAAAGTTAAAGCTGGCAACATCATCGAGAAGATCGATGGCCTTGAGCTTAAAGACACTATGGATTTTTACTCTCTCCTGAACCGGAAAACAGGAAAACTTACCCTTCTTTCGGTTTTCGACCCTGCAAAAGGCGAACGCTGGGAAGAAAGTGTAAAACCTGTGAGCATAGGTGAAGCCAACGAACTGCTGTATAAACGCTGGGTGAAGAACCGCCGCCTCGAAGTGGATAAGCTTTCGGGAGGGAAGATAGGCTATGTACATGTACGTTCCATGGATGATGCCAGTATGAGAGTTGTTTTCGAGGAAGCATTGGGGCGCAATTTTGAAAAAACCGCCCTAATCGTGGATACCCGTTTTAACGGGGGAGGCAACATCCATGAACAGCTCTCCGACTTCCTGAGCGGGAAAAAGTATATCGACATTATACCACACGGACAGTATATAGGTTCAGAACCAACCGACAAATGGGTTAAACCGTCGATCGTGCTGATTGGCGAAAGCAATTATTCCGATGCTCATTTGTTCCCGGTTGCATACAAACTAAAGAATATAGGGAAGACCGTAGGTATGCCTGTTCCCGGTACAGGAACCTTCGTTTGGTGGGAAAGCCAGATCGATCCAACCCTTGTATTTGGCATTCCTATGGGCGGATGGCGGATGCCCGATGGTCGCTTCTGTGAAAACAACCAGCTTGAGCCCGATATCAGGGTCGCTAATGATCCGGGCATTCTTTCTTCCGGCAACGACCAGCAGATCGAGGCCGCTGTAAAGGAATTATTGAAATAATGTATTATCTTTGACAGGAAGGTAGTATTGCTTTCCTTATTATGAATACCTGAGGTTGCATGGTAATGAAACTTCGTGTCCATTACATAGTGATCTTCTGCTGCTTCCTGCTCCTGGTTTCGTGTTCCCAGGGCAAAGACAATCCGTCAGAAAAACAGGTTTCGGCAGGTCTTCTCGATCTGCGTGGCGACACCCTTTCAGTCGGTTCTATTTTACAACTGAATGGCCAATGGTCTTTCTGTTTTAACAAATTCCTGGGATCCAGGGGCTTCGATTCATTGGCCCATCCGGTTTATGTAAAAGTACCTGGGGAATGGAACAAATATCTGAGTAAAAACAAGCACCTGCCCGATACCGGATATGCCAGCTACAGGCTAAAGATCCTGTTGCCCCGGCATTCGAATCACCTGGCTTTGCATATCCCTGTTATTGGTACCGCATACACCCTCCTGCTTAATGACACGGTAATTACCCAATGCGGTGTGACAGGTACAACAAAAAAAGCGACCACCCCGGGGATAAAAGTAGCCTTGGTTGAATTTACTCCCCAAAAAGATACTGTCTCCCTGGTTTTTCATGTTTCAAATTTCCATTACTGTAAAGCTGGTCTGTGGTACCCCATTACAATGGGTCCACGGGATTTGGTCATCCGCCAACTTGAAAAGCATATGATCGGAGAATACATCCTGGTCGGGGCATGCTTTTTTCTCTTCCTTTACCTGGTAACGTTTTTCATCTCCAGGCCAAAAGAAAAAGCCGCCTTGTATTTCAGCCTTTTCCTGCTAATCTGCGGCATACGGACGACAGTCACGGGAGAAATCACGCTGCTTAACCTGTTCCCTGGTTCAGGATGGGAATTGATAAACAAAATCGACCTGCTGAGCTTTTACTGGCTTATCCCGGTCTTTATCATGTATTTCCGGTCATTATTCCCTTATGAAGTTTCACGTTTTGTGCTTCGTTTAAACCTCACGATAATCAGCCTTTTGAGTTTTATTACGGTGTTTACACGCGGAATCTTCTACTCCATATTTGTCCCTTATGCCGAACTTTATTGCCTGGTGATCGCTTTTTATTTTTTCTATATCATTATCCTCTCCATAATCCGCAATCGTGATAATGCATGGGTTTTCCTTTGCGGCTATATTTTCCTCCTCCTGGCTACCGTAAATGAGATCCTGTTTTATAATGATATAACCCAGGCCTGGCTTACATTGCCGGTGGGGGTACTTGGCATGTTCTTTTCCCAGACAATCCTCTTTTCACGCAAATTCTCCAGGGAATTTCACCAGATCGAAACCCTTTCGGGGGAACTAAAATGGGCTAACTCCAATATTGAAAAAGCAAACCGCGCTTTGAACCAGCTGGATAAGGCCAAAGGAGAGTTCCTGCATATGATCAGCAACGATATCAGGAAGCCGCTGAACCGTATCCTGGGATACACCGGTATTCTTAAATCCCGCCTTCAATCGGCTAATCTTTCAGGGATTATTGAATACCTGGATATTTCGGCCAAACGGCTTGAGAAATTCTCCAAGGTTGCGATGATGATCACCGAGCTTCAGGACAGGCAGATAGCCCCTCAGAAAAATCCGGTAATCCTGACTGAATTGGTTGATAGTGCTTTGTTGAAACTGAAACCAAAAATTGAGGAAAAAAATATCAGGATCAGGCTCTCCATGAATCAGGCAGAGGCTGGTGTAACAGGCGATCCTGCTCTTCTGATGATTTGCTGCGAAAGTATCCTTGATAATGCAATAAAGTATTCGCATCCTGATGGAGATGTAACCGTGAGAACAGAGGCTGGCAATGGCAAAGTCACTCTCTTATTTACCGACTCGGGATCAGGATTCTCAGATAAAGCGCTTCAGAACCTGTTCAAGCTTTTCAGCCTGGGAGAAGAACATATTGATCGTCATGTCGGGCTCGACCTGGCTTTAGTGAAGCTGATCATTGACGCACATGGAGCTGCAATAGACGCTGGCAATAACAAAAACGGACCCGGGGCTTGCATAAAACTTATTTTTTCAGAACCGGCCGGCCCAAATCAGGTGAACGAGTGAAGAGCAAAAGAGAAGTGTTAAGACATTGGTCCATAATGATATGCAAAATATCAGGGTTTGCCCCGTTAGCAATTTTACTGCTTGCTCTGCCTAGTATTTTGGGATCCTGCTCGCCTGGACAACAAAACCGCGTACCGAAAGCCGTTAACGGTGTGATTGATTTGCGGAAATGGGACTTTCAGGAAAACGGGATTATTCGTTTGGACGGACTCTGGGACTTCTACTATGGAGAGTTTCTTGGTTCACATGGATTTGATTCTGTCCCGGACCGGTATTTTATAAACGTTCCACGGGCATGGAAAGGGTACCGGTTGGGATCGGAAAAACTACCGGGAACAGGGTATGCAAGCTACCGGCTCAAAGTCTTGCTGAACAGGGGCCCACAACAGCTGGCTCTGAAAATACCGGGAGCGGGTTGTGCATACTCTTTGTTTGTGAACGACTCTCTGATTGCCCGAAATGGAATCCCGGGCAAAACCAAAGCCGAAACGCGGCCTGAATTTGCACCTCTTATTACGTTGCTGCCCGCCGGCTCCGACACTATCAGCATTGTGGTCAGGGTATCTAATTTCAATTTCTGGAAAGGAGGATTGTGGTATTCGGTCGGACTTGGATTAGCCAAGGATATAAAGCGCTCAAGAGAAAGGGCTATGGTTCTGGAATTCTTTCTTTGCGGCGCTTTTATCTTTATGATGATATACCTATTTACCCTCTTCCTCTTCAGGAGGCAGGAAAAGCCAGCCTTATTTTTCAGCATCTTTCTTTTACTGTCGGTCATCAGAAGTCTGGTGACAGGTGAACAGTTCCTGGTCTCATTGTTTCCGGGGATACCTTGGGAACTTATAGTAAGGCTTGACTTCTTAAGTTTCTACCTGCTTTTACCATTTGCTGTCTATTATATAAACTCCCATTTCAGGAAGGCTTTTCCAAAACCGGTGTTGCTCCTTACTACTTTTGTCGCCATTGCAATGTCTTTACTGACCTGTGTAACCCCTATCTCCTTTTCCTCCTCCCTTGTGATTTATATGGAATTGTATTCCCTGGGGCTGCTGGTTTACACCTTCTTTGTGGTCATCAGGGCTACTGTGCAACGACAGGATAGTGCAGCAATCATTCTCACCGGATATACTCTGATGTTCTTTGCTGCTATTAATGAGATGCTTTACGATAACTACCTCATCAATACCTTCAATTCACTCCCGTTTGGGTTCATGTTATTGTTTTTCTCCCAGGCTGCATTGTTTTCCCGCAAATTCTCCAGGGAGTTCAACCAGATCGAAGATCTGTCGTCAGAACTTAAAACCACTCATGACCAGCTCGAACGGATCAACAAATCGTTGGTCTCACTCGATGAGTCC
>JAPLDN010000350.1 GCA_026391755.1 Bacteroidota bacterium | reverse complement strand
GCGGATGACCTGGGGCCGGTAACAAGGAAAAACCTAAACCTGGAAGAACTTGAAAAGATCTGGATGACCAAAGGCGAGAATGTGTCCATTTTTATCTCCGCTACCGAAAAACTTCATGTTGACACCCTGAGGGAAGCTCTTTTCCAGCAGGTGAGGAAAGTTGCCCGGCAGAGATGGCCTGAGAGGAAGTAGGCCCGGGTAAAAAATCATAAATATTTTTCACTTTTCCCCTTACAACAGTTAAATGTTCGTATATTTGCGCATTGAAGTACCTGAATGTTTTATACGAATTACGAAAACATAGCTGGTCGAATAAGAAAGAACAAATAAAAGCCCCATGGCTGGCGGTAATAAGCTGGAAAAACGGACAATCACTGCGATGATCAGGATTTACTGCAGGTCGGTGCATAAAAGTACAGAATTGTGCGGGCTCTGCAGGGACCTGAATGAATACGCCCTGAAACGCATTGAACAATGTGTGCATGGTATGGATAAGCCTGTTTGCCAAAAATGCCAGGTACATTGCTACAGCCCGCTGATGAGGGAGGAAATCAAAAAAGTCATGCGGGTTGCAGGACCGCAGATGATGTTAAGGCATCCGGTTCTTTCATTGAAGCATTTCATAAGGGAATGGAAAGGGATGTCAGATTTCGGATGTCGGATATCTGATATCTGACATCCAGACATTTAATATAAAAGTAATCAGGAAAAATCATGACAATGGAAACAAAGAACATTTTTGAACCCGGAACAAAGTTCAGGTTCCCCGAAAGCGTGGAATATTCCACCGACGGGATCGTAAGCAAGCGTGTAATTGACCGCCCTGTGGGGACGGTAACACTTTTCGCCTTTGACAAAGGACAGAGGCTGAGCACGCATTCGGCGCCTTTCGACGCAATGGCAGAGGTTATTGAAGGCCGGGCCGAGATCGTGATCGACAACACTTCCCACCAGCTTGAAGCAGGTGATACTATCGTTATGCCGGCAGGGATACCTCATGCAGTGAATGCAACGGAGCGGTTCAAGATGATACTCACAATGATCAAAGGATAAACCATGAACGAACTGATAAACAATTCTTTGGAGAGAAAAGCCTTGCTCAAACACATGATATTGGAACTTCACGAAGGAAGGGCCCCTGAAGAGGTGAAAAAGCGCCTTATGGAGCTGATGTCCAAGGTTCCTTACGGTGACGTGGTCGAAGTAGAACAGGAACTGATCAGCGAGGGATTGCCCGAGACCGAGGTCCTGCGTTTATGCGATATCCACGCCCAGGTGCTTGAAGGCAGCATCGATCTTTCAGGGATGCTTGTTGTGCCCCCCGGCCATCCGGTTGATACATTTAAAAAGGAAAACAGGGAACTGGAAGCGGTGGTAAAAAAATTGAACGAGCTGTTCGACAAGGCCGAGGAACTGTATGCAGGAATTGGTCCTGTCGCTCTCAACAACAAGATGAAAGCCCTGTTTAACAGCCTTATGGATGTTGACAAGCATTACCGCCGCAAGGAGAACCTGTTGTTCCCTTTTCTTGAAAAATACGGTATCACAGGCCCTCCCAAGGTGATGTGGGGCAAACATGATGAGACCAGGGGGGGTCTGAAGAATGCCATGGAAAGCCTGTCATCGGCTTCATACAACGATCCCGACCAGGTGAAATTCATCATTGACGTCCAACTGAGGCCTGCGGCCAAAGCCATCACCGATATGATCATGAAGGAGGAGGAGATCCTGCTTCCCATGACCATGGACAAACTTACCGATGCCGACTGGTACGATATTTACCGCCAGACCAATGAGATCGGGTACTGTCTCTATGACCCGATTATTGAATGGAAGCCACAGGGGATTGAACCCATCATACAGCGCTCCGCCGACGAAGGCAATATAAGCCTGCCCAGCGGGAAGTTCACGGTAGAGGAACTCATGGCCGTTCTGAACAGCCTGCCTGTTGACCTTACCTTTGTTGACAGGAATGACAAGGTGAAGTATTTCAGCCAGGGCAAAGAACGGGTTTTCGACCGTAACAGGGCGATACTCGGAAGGGATGTGCGGATGTGCCATCCGCCCTCAAGCGTTCATATCGTCGATAAGATCATCAATGATTTCAAGAGCGGGCATGCCGATTCGGCCCCGTTCTGGATACAGATGCAGGGGAAGTTCATTCATATCGAATACTTCGCCCTCAGGAATGAAAAGGGGGAGTACCTGGGAACTCTTGAAGCATCCCAGGACCTTACAGCGAAGCGAAAACTTGAAAACGAACAAAGGATTTTAAATTATGGAAACACCGGTATGGCTCAATAAAGCCAATATTAAGATAACGCTGGATGCCAGGCCGCTCCTGGCTTCCGGCATACACCCGCTGGAGCAGGTAATAAAGGAATCAGCCAGCCTTGCAGCCGGCGAGATCTACGAGATCATTACTCCATTTCCACCCATGCCCATGATCGAAAAGATGGTGGCCGCAGGCTTCGATTATTTCTCGGAACAGCAGGGGATTGAGTTTCACACTTGTTTCGTGAAGAAGTGACCGCAAGCTGAAGCCTGTTTTACTTCAGATGCTGCTGTATCCAAAGAGTGCCTTCATAAAAGGCCCGGGTGGCTACTGTGACATGCACCGTCTGGCCTTCTTTGGGTTCAACGGCGGGCCATTCGACATAATCGATATTGGTAAGTCCCAGCTGATTAAACACCTCGCGGGCAGCGACCATATTGCCAAACGGCACGCAATCATCGTTCTTACAATGCCAGATCAGCATTTTCGACTTAGGCGTCCAGCCCAGGTAGGAGTTATTTTCATACAGCATTCTGTATGCTGAGCTGTTCTTATTCTGGAGAGCTACAAGAAAAGCCGGGGTAAACACCTCCTTCAACACCCTGCTTGCGGGCATAATGCTGTTAACCTTAGCATTGTCGTAGAATCCGTTGGCGTATTTCGGAATGTCGGTTCGGTAAGGTTCCTTAAGCATCACATTATAATCAAACACCGAAGGGTAGATGGCATTGTAGCCAACCAGCATCATGGGCAGGAAGTAAGGAACGGGGAAAGGATCATTGCTTAGCATTACATTCAGCATGGTCCCCGAAAGGTCATATGGGCCATCCATGCATACCACCCCTGAAAGGTTTACATTCCTTGCTTCAAGCTCTTTTGCGGCTGCCATTGTAACAAATCCCCCCTCAGAATACCCGTAAATGAAGGTTTGCTTGTTCCAGTTAACATATGTGTTGTTTGCAGCACAACTGAAATATTCCTCGGCAGCTTCAACCATATCGGCCGTTGCATTCCCAAGGCGGTCGTTGATGCAGTAAGAATGGACTTCCGATGTGTCGAACCCCATTCCCTGGTAGTCGGGCATTATAATAATCCAGCCGTAGTAGGCAGCCATGAGATCTGCCACAGCCATTTCAGGGAAATTCTCCCAGTCGCTCCATTGAGCGTATTTCCATTGGGAAGGGCCGTATTTTTTCATCAGCTGGGTACCGTGGTTGAAAGAAACAATAGGGGCTGAAAGTGTTTTTACCGGCGACCAAGGATAAATAAGCAATCCCGAAAGCTGCACTTCGTTCCCGTTATTGTCGGTTGAACGGTAACTGACCGCTTCATGATAGATAAAAGCCGCACCATTACCCTGGGTGGAACCGGCGCTTTTAATCCTTATCTGATCGAACAGGTCCCGGTAATCAAACACAGCGGGATCATCGGCGATCAGGCTCATTTTATTAACGATATCCTGTTTGGAGATGGACGATGAAGAAAGGATCTCGAACCTTCCCAGCTCCATGGGTGTGCAGGGAGGGTAGGGCTGAATTTTCTTATAAGAGCAGGAAGAGATCAGTCCTGAAGCAAGAATTAATACGGCAATCAGTACAGTAAGTCTTTTTGTGATTTTATAATGCTTTGAAATGCCCTTCATGGCTTCAAAATTCGTTTGTACGATTACAAAGTTAATATCTTAACTGGTAAAAAGCACAGTAATGAAATTTAATTTGTTCCTGATCCGAAGAACCAGGCCTAATCCACGCACCCCGCCCCCTTTCCCACATTCATCTGGGAAAGCACGTAGTAGGCACCTTTGACCACGACCTTGAAATTGGCGGGCAGGTTACGGAGGGGGGTCACCTCTGAATACCCGCCGTTGGTGACACCTTTCTTGACCTCGATCGCGGTAAAGGCTACTTCGGCCGGGTGCTTTTGCATTGCCGGGTCCATAATGAATATCATGTCTTTCCCTTTGTCGCGGATCACAGCCGATTCGGGGATCACCACAGCATCGGCATTCCCGGTCTCTATAAGTCCGTTGACATACATTCCCGGGACAAGCTCATGTTTTTCGGTCCCCAGAAGTTCGGCATGGGCGTTCACTGTACGGGAATCGTTCTCGAATTCCTTGCCTATGCTGAAGATCCTGGCACCCATCACAAGTTCAGGCATATTGGTAAAGGTGATGTTGACATGCTGGCCCGGCCTCACTCTCGATAGGTCTTTTTCGTATATCATCAGGTCAACGTGCAGGTGGCTGTTGTCGATCACGGTGAGCAGTTCCTTTTGAGGTTCCGCAAAAGTTCCCGTATTGACCATGATCTTTCCCACATAACCATCAATAGGTGACCTGAGCTGGAAGGATTTCTGCAAGGAGGAGGGCGAAAGGTCTTTTACCTGCACATTCAGCAGCTGCAACTGGTCTTCAAGCGAGGCCAGCCTTGCTTTTTCCCCCTCGTATTTTGCTTCGGCCTCCTGGAAGGATTTCTGGGAGGCGATATTATCCCTGGCCAGCTCTTTCTGCCTTTCGTATTCCTTTTTTGAAAAGAGAATATTGCTCCCTGCCACAAGGTAATCCTCCTGCAATTTAAGAAAATCGGGATGGGCCAGGTCTATCAGGGCCTGCCCCTGGTGCACGAAATCACCTTCCCTAACAAGCACCGCCTTCACAACCCCTCCCATAAAAGTCGAGACCTGGGCCTTGTTCTGGGGCGGCACATGCAAGTACCCGTTCACCCTCAGAACGTCGCGGAGGTTCCTCTTTTCAAAATCCCCTAATTGAATGCCTGTTTTTGCGACCTGCAGTTTGGTCAGTTCCACCACGCTGCCTGCGGCTTCGGTTCCTCCTGGTTTTACTTCAGCTATCGAAGGATTACCTGCAGGATTCTGTTTGCATGAACCAAGCAGAACGATTGCTATGAGACCTGTAATAAATACTGTTTTCATGTTTGCGATTTATTCGTTTTTACCCCGGATCAGCTGAATGGCCGAAACGGTATTAAAATATTGTTTCTGTATGTCGATGTAGCTGCACCTGATCTCAAGGGCCGTTTCGATCAGCTTCAGGTATTCCGGATAGGCGATCTCCCCTGCGGCCATGCTTTTCCCTGCATTGACGATCATCAGGTTACTATGGGGAACAGCCGTATTTCCGTAATACAGCAGCATTTCCCTTTCGACCCTGAAACGGCAAAGGAAGGAAGCATATTCGGCTTCAATCTCATTTTTCTGCTGTATGTATTTCTGTTCGCTTATCCTTCGTTCTATCAGGGCCGCCTTGATCTTATATCCCTGAGCCCCGAAAAATACAGGGATGGATAACCCGGCGGAAACACCCGAAAACCGGTAGGAATGTGAAAAGCTTTGTTCGGCCCCGTCGATGATCTGGGTGCCGATCAGGCTTTTGTTGAAATACCCGACGGAGATATCAGGCAGGAGTTTTGATTGTTCGAGTTTCACCCTGCTGCCGGCAACAATGGTTTGCTGCTGCATGAGGTCCAGGGCGGGATTCCCCGCAAACAGGCTGGTATCGGGGCTTAAAGTGCAGAGGCCTGAAAGTGAAACCGATGTATCGGGCAGCAGTGTTCCTTTGAAATTCATAACTGCCCTGAGTTTCTGAAGCCCGGCCTGCCACTGCGACTCGTTTTTCCTGAGCTGGTAATGCACCTGCATTCGTGCAGCCTGGGCTTCCATTTTTTCAAGCGAGCCTGTCTCACCGGCCCTGAATCGTTTATCCCCCGCCGTTTCCAGCAAAGCATAAAGGCTGTCCCTGGTCCTGATGAGCTTTCTTTCGGCATTGAGGCAAAGCAGGTCAAAATACAGCATCCTCACCTCGAATATCAGTTCGTTCCTGGACTGGGCAAGTTTGAAAGTCGCAGCCTGTGATTGTAATTTTGCTATTTGTTTCTGGCGGATGTAGATTGTGGGGAACTCAATATTCTGCCGTATGTTGAATTCATCATCATTATTAATGCTGTTACTCTGCCCGTAAATTACGCCAAGCTCCGTTTTGGGGATATCGATGGCCGCCGGTTTCCCGGCTTCATAATAGTCTTTTTCAAGAGCCACTGCTTTGACCGAAGGGCTTAGCACGAGGGCCGAGTCTATGCATTGTTTCAGGCTCATCACAGGGGGCCCTGACTGGGCCCTGAGTCCTGCCACCGGCATGATTAGCAGCAAGGCAAGTATTGGTATTATGTTTACGGATTTCCGTTTCCCCGTTCTCCATCCCGATTCCAGTAGTGCGTAGATCGCCGGCAGGATGATGAGGGTAAGGATGGTGGCCGTGATCAGGCCGCCGAAAACAACCGTCGCCAAAGGCCTTTGGACCTCAGAGCCGGTTGCCCTGGAAATCGCCATGGGCAGGAAACCCAGTGAGGCAACCGAAGCGGTCATCAGCACAGGGCGTAACCTGATCCGGGTACCTTTAAGTATGCGTTCGGTGATATCTTCTACGCCTTCATCCCTGAGCTGGTTAAAACTGCTGATGAGGACGATACCGTTAAGCACGGCCACACCGAAGAGGGCGATAAAACCCACGCCTGCCGAAACGCTGAACGGTATCCCCCGTATGTATAAGGCAAACACCCCTCCTATTGCGGCAAAAGGAACAACAGAGAATACCAGCAGGGTCTCCTTTACCGACCTGAACGTCATGAACAGCAGTACAAGAATCAGGAAAAGGGCCAGAGGTACTGCGATAGCAAGTCGTTTCTTGGCTTCCACAAGGTTCTCAAACTGTCCGCCGTAAGTCACATAATAACCCGGGGGGAGTTTAAGATCCTTATCCGCAATCTTACTTATATCGTTAATCAGCGATCCCACATCCCTGTTCCGGACATTGATCCCGATGGTGATCCTCCGCTTCCCGTCATCCCTTGCGATCTGCTGGGGGCCGTCCTCAAACTGAACATCCGCCAGCTGTTCGAGGGGTATCTGCTGGCCCGAGGGTAGTGAGACAAACAGCTTGCGTACATCTTCAATCGAGTTACGGTGATCCTGGTCGAGGCGGACAACAAGTTCAAAACGTTTTTCCCCTTCATACACAGTCCCGGCCTGCTCGCCCGCGAAAGCCGTTTTCACCTCCTTATTGAGATCCTTGATATTAAGCCCATCGGAAGAAATACGGTCACGGTTATAACGCACAATGATCTGGGGCAGGCCAACCACCTGTTCCACTTTCATATCTCCTATTCCCTGGACCTTATTGATGAGGCCTGCAAGCTTTTCGGCTTCCATGGAAAGGGTATCCATATTATCTCCAAAGATCTTAACGGCAACATCCGACCTGATGCCCGTCATCAGCTCATTGAAGCGGGCTTCGATAGGCTGCATGAACTCATAGCTAACCCCGGGGATCCCCGAAAGTTTTTCCTTCATCTTTTCGATCAGCTCATCCCTGCTTGAAGCCGATACCCATTCTTTCTTGTCTTTCAGGCAGACTACGATGTCGGCCGATTCCATGGGGGTGGGATCGGTGGGGATCTCTCCCACTCCTATCTTGGCTACCACATCAGTGACTTCAGGGAATTCCTTTTTCAGGATATCCGAGACCTGCTGGTAAGTCTCAATGCTCTGCGAAAGCGAGCTTCCGCTTTGTATCTTGGGCAGGACAAGGAGGTCGCCTTCTTCGAGTGAGGGAGCAAACACTGAATCTATGTTCAGGAACATGATCAGTGCAGCAATAAACACCAGGATAGAAGCAATGATAACGCTGAGTTTGTAGTTCAGGGTAAATCGTATCACCGGGTCATAAACAGTTTGACAGAACCTCATGATGTGATCGGAAATGTTAAGCTTGTGTTTTGTATTCCGGCTTAAAAAGATGGATGACATCATCGGCACGTAGGTGAGTGAAAGGATAAAAGCTCCAAGCACCGCAAACATCACCGTCTCGGCCATGGGCTTGAACATCTTGCCTTCTATCCCCGAGAGGGAGATCACCGGCAGGTAAACGATGAGGATAATGATCTGCCCGAATGTGGCTGAACGCATCATTTTTTTTGCCGATATTCCCACCTCGAGATCCATCTGTTCCCGGCTTAACCTGCTTATCCCCTGTGCATTGTGATGGCTGAGGAAAAGACGGTAGACGACGCTTTCGACAATGATCACGGCCCCGTCGACGATGATACCGAAGTCGATGGCTCCCAGCGACATCAGGTTGCCTGAAACACCTGCGAGAACCATCATGATGATGGCAAACAACATGGCAAGCGGGATCACAGATGCCACGATCAGGCCGGCCCTGAGGTTGCCGATCAGGAGTGTGAGGACAAAGATCACGATGAGTCCGCCCAGCAGGAGATTCCTCATCACTGTGCTGATCGTTTTATCGATGAGTTTTGTGCGGTCTATAAAGGAATCGATATACACACCTTCGGGCAGGGTTTTTCCGATCAGGGTGATCTTATCTTTAACCCTTTTGATGACTTCCACCGAATTCTCGCCCTTAAGCATCATCACCATTCCACCGGTGGCTTCTCCTTTTTCGGCTTCCACAACAGCCCCGTACCTGTTGGCATGTCCGAACCTTACCTTACCTACATCCCTGATCAGAACGGGAACATTATTGACTGTTTTAATGGCTATTTTCTCGATATCGTCAAGGCTGTGTACAAACCCTATTCCCCTTATGAAATAAGCATAGGGTTTTTGATCAAGGTAGGCCGCGCCGGTGTTTTCATTGTTCTTTTCGAGGGCAGCGAAAATCTCGCTGATCGAGATGCCCATGCTGTGCAAGCGGTTGGGGTCAAGAGCTACTTCGTACTGTTTGATATAACCTCCCAGGGAACTTACTTCTGCAACACCTGGCGTACCCAGGAGCTGGCGTTTTACTATCCAGTCCTGTATGGTTCGCAGGTCGGTGAGGGAGTAACGTTTCTCGTAACCCGGCCTCACCTTGACCAGGTACTGGTAAATCTCTCCCAGTCCTGTGCTGATAGGCGCCAATTCGGGTTCCCCAACCCCTGCCGGGATCTGTTTTTCGGCATCCCTGAGTTTCTCGCTGATCTGCTGGCGGGCCCTGTAGATATCCACACTTTCGTTGAACACCACCGTCACGACCGAGAGTCCGAAGCGGCTAACGCTCCTTAGCTCGACCACGTCGGGGATAGTGGCCACGGCCTTTTCAATGGGATAGCTAATGAGTTGTTCCACTTCCGATGAGGCCAGGGTGGGTGCAATGGTGATGACCTGCACCTGGTTGTTGGTGATGTCGGGGATGGCATCGAGTTGCAGGTGGAACATGGACCAGATACCGGTAATGACCAGGAGAACGGTCAGTATCCCAATGGCAATCTTATTCCTTATGGAAAAGTCGATGATTTTGTCAAACATGGTATGGGTGTTGTAAAATTCGTAATGATCGTTATGATATTGATGTTATTTCAGCGAGAATTTTACAAAAGCTGCATAAGGTGCAAGGAGCGAATTTCAAGCTGTTGTGCCCAGGTAATGAACCTTTATGAGCGACGCAGACACCGTAGCAGCGTTGTAAATATGCTAGCGAAAGCGGTGTTGTAAATATGCGAGCGTCATAACGTTCATCACGCTATCACGTTTATCACGACTTTCGGCGGCTGCCAGAAAGGAATTGGGATCTCCTGGATCTTTCCTGAAGATAATGTCACTATGGTATTTATGCAAACCCGGGAAGGTTCGGCAAGAACAACGGTTCCCTGTGTAAGTACATTCACCTGGCAGCAGTTGCAAACGCAGAACGGGCTGCAGCAATCGATGTCGCTATGTTGAGGGGATTTTGAATTCAAAGGGCAAAGGCTGATGTCGCCCGACTTCCCGTGGCCGCAATTATCGGCAATATCAGCACAGGGCAGGCTGGTAAGGAATGAGATATATAATGCCAGTATGATCCTAAGGGCCTTCATAACAAAGAATAATGGCTTTTGCAAATATAGCGAGATTTGTTAATTTCTTAACAAATCTCACTGTAAAACAAAGGGAGGCCGTGATGTGCGGCCTCCCCTGATTATTATTGAAAGGAGATGGTGTGGAAGTTCCTTATTTGTTGATGAAGATCTTCCTTACCACCTTTCTCTGGTCGTTGGTAAAGACCACAGAATAGATCCCGCTGGGCAGGTTTCTCACGTCGATCTGCTCTTCGTGTTTACCCTGGACCTTGAACTCTTCCGTACGATGGACCATCACCCCGAGGGTGTTGTAGATCACGATACGGAAAGATTCCTGGTAGGTTGTTGTGACCGATGCCGTGAACAAACCGTAGTTCGGTACAGGATACACAACGAAGCTGGCCCCGCCTTTATTCTCAAGACCTGTTGTGCCCACCAGGATGTCGTTGGACTTTTCCGAACTGCAGCTCCCGATGCTGGCGATCACATAGTATGTTCCAATGGATGGTATAACCAGGGTCTGGTCCGTAGCTCCCGCAATAGGCTGGTCATCCAGGTACCACTGGTTCCCTTCCGTAACGCTGCTGATCAGAACATCACCTACCCGGATCTCCGGCCCAAGGCTTGACGGAGTAATTTGCGGGTTGGGAGGAGGTGATGAAACAGTAACATAATACGGGGGCGAGTTTGCACCACTACCGCAGGCATTCGTCCCATGTACTATGAAGTTCCCGCTCCGGGCCGTGTTCGTGAAGGTCACCGTGATGGTGCGGGTCGCAGACCCGGCCGTGATCACTACTCCTGAAGGTACGGTCCATACATAGCTCGTGGCATTGGCAATAGCCCCCACCGAGTAAAGCACTCCGGTCGTACCGCTGCATACCTTGGCCTTTCCTGAGATACCGCCTCCTGCTGCAGGAACAGGATTGATCGTGACCTGGTAAGGCGGGGAGGTGATGCCGTTTCCACACGAATTGTTCCCGTTCACCGAAATGCCGCCCGATACCGCGTTGGCCGGATAGTTGACCGTGATGCTGTTCGTCCCGGCCCCACTGGCTATGGTCACTCCCGTGGGAAGGAACCAGTTGTAAGATGTGGCATTGGTGATCGGAGCTACCGAGTAAGCTACTCCCTGTGCTCCTGCACATACCGTTGCTGTGCCCGTGATCGTTCCTGCAGCTGCTGGCAAAGACGATACCGTCACATTCAATTGGGTGGGGGTTGCTGATGTACATCCCGAAGCATTCGAGTAACCGGCTGCAACCCACTGGGCTCCTGCTGAAGACCAATACACCTGGACCTGGGCTGTGCCCTGGCCCGAAGCGATTATACCTCCCGCCGACACGGTCCATACATAATTGCTCATCCCGTACTGCGTCGTATACGGCGTCCACCCGGAACCCGGACATATATTGCTCGTCTCTCCGGAGATTGTTGGTACAGGGAGTGCGTTGACAGTCACATTTAACACTGTGGGAGCTGCGGCCGTACATCCAAACGCGTTGGCATAGTTCACACTTATCGTCTTGGCTCCTACCGTTGTCCAGGTTACAGTAACAAAGTTGCTGGTTGATGTTCCACCAGCAGTGACCGTACCGCCGGCCGAGACTGTCCATACGTAGTTTGTCATACCTGTTTGGGCGGTGTACACATTGCCCGTGGAGTTCAAACAAACCGACGAGGGCCCTGAGATAACCGGCACCGGCAGCGGATTCACTGTCACATTGTAAATAGTTGGTGAAGCTGCCGTACAACCGTTGGTATTGGTATAGTTCACAATTACTGTTTGCGCTCCGGACGTATTCCATGTGACCGTAATTGCATTGGTACCTGTTCCTGCCGTGATCATACCTCCGGCCGAGACACTCCAGGTATAGCCGCTCATGCCAGCCTGGGTCGTATACACATTGCCTGTGGTTCCGGCACACAGGGTCTGCGGACCAGTGATCGTGGGAACCGGAAGCGCATTCACCGTCACGTTATAAACGGATGGTGTTGCAGCTGTGCATCCATTGGCATTAGTGTAGTTCACGCTTACTGTTTGGGCAACGGCAGTATTCCAGGTTACTGTCACTGTATTACTGGTGGCCGTGCCGCCTGCTGTGATTGTGCCACCTGATGAAACAGTCCATACATAG